>JALHNW010000018.1 GCA_022843345.1 Rubritepida sp.
GAAAGCCACGCGCTGAAGGGCATGGATTCGCTGCTGTCCATCGTGCAGATGCCCGGCGGCGTGCCGGTGGGCACGCTGGCCATCGGCAAGGCGGGGGCCATCAACGCGGCGCTGCTGGCCGCCGCCATCCTCGCCCTGTCCGACCCCGCGCTGGCCGCCCGGCTCGACGCCTGGCGCGAACGGCAGACCGGGGGCGTGCCGCTTGACCCGGCCTGACGCGCTTCCCCTCGGCGGACGAATCGGCATCCTGGGCTCCGGCCAGCTCGGCCGCATGTCGGCCATGGCGGCGGCGCGGCTGGGCTTCCGCCCGCACGTCTTCGGCCCCGAGGCGGACGGGCCGGGCATGCAGGTCGCCGCCGCCCGCACCGTCGCCGCCTACGAGGACGCGGACGCGCTGCACCGCTTCGCCGCCGCGGTGGACGTGGTGACCTTCGAGTTCGAGAACGTGCCCGCCGCCACCCTGGCCGCGCTGGAAGGCCGGGTGGAGTGCCGGCCCGGCCTCAAGGCGCTGTCGGTCTGCCAGGACCGGCTGGCGGAGAAGCGCTTCCTCGAATCCGTCGGCGTTCCGGTCGCCCCCTGGCGGGCGGTGCATTCCCCCACCGACCTGCGCGCCGCCATCGCCGATCTCGGCCTGCCGGCGGTGCTGAAGACCACCCGCATGGGCTATGACGGTCGCGGCCAGGCCGTGCTGCGCGCGCCCGCCGACGCCGAGGCCGCCTTCGCCCGCCTGGCCCCGCACCCGCTGGTGCTGGAGGGCTTCGTGCCCTTCACCCACGAGCTGTCCGCCGTCGCCGCCCGCGGAGCGGACGGCTCGATGGCCGTCTACGAGGCCTCCGAGAACCGCCACGCCGGGGGCATCCTTGACGTGTCGCTGGTGCCCGCCGGCGTGCCGGCCGCGGCGGCGGAGGAGGCGCGCCGCCTCGTCGCCCGCGTGGCCGAGGGGCTGGAGCTGGTCGGCGTGGTGGCGCTGGAGATGTTCCTGCTTCCCGACGGAAGCCTGCTGGCGAACGAGATCGCGCCGCGCCCGCACAATTCCGGCCACTGGACGATAGATGCGTGCGCCTGCTCTCAGTTCGAGCAGCACGTCCGCGCGGTGGCTGGCCTGCCCCTCGGCCCCGTGTCCCGGCACGCGGCGGCGGTGGAGATGCGCAACCTCATCGGTCCCGCGGGGCTGGCGGCGTGGCCCGGCTTCGTCGCGCGGGGCGATGCCGTATGCCACTGGTACGGCAAGGAGGAGGCGCGCGAGGGCCGCAAGCTGGGCCACGTGAACCTGCTGCGGGGCTGATCCGCGCCTGTGGCAAAACTGCCAGCCGACCCTGTGGCGCATCCGCCACATCCCCCGGGAAATCCCGGAGGAGGTGGTGCAACCCTCCGAGCGATGGTGGTAGGGTCTCCCCACGCAGCGAGATATCGCTCGCCCTTGGGCGTGACACGCAGCGACCGAACGAACGAGTTTGGATTTAGGAGAACGAGGATGAGCCTCAAGAAGGCCCTTCTGGCCGCGACCGTTCTGTCGCTGCCTGTGGCTGCCCAGGCGCAGCCGATCACCGGCCTGTACATCGGTGCCGGTGCGGGTACGAACTACCGCATGGACAGCACGGCGAACCTCGAGGCCCTGACGGGTGCCTCGCAGGCTCAGCTCCGTACCATTGGCCTGAGCAACGACACCAAGGTCCGCTCCAGCTGGGGCTACGCCGGCGTCGGCAGCATCGGCTGGGGCTTCGGCAACGGCATCCGCGCCGAGCTCGAGGGCAGCTACCGCTACAACGAGGTTGACCGGACGACGGTGCTCGGCCTGCGTGGGGCGCCCAGCACGGGCCGCATCCACCAGTACGGCGTGATGGCCAACGCCCTGTACGACTTCAACCAGTTCAACCTGGGTGGCTTCGTGCCGTATGTCGGCGTCGGCGCCGGCTACATCTGGAGCGACTGGCGCCGCGTCGGTGGTCAGGGCAACTTCAACAGCGCCGCGACCGGTCCTGGCACCGCCGCCTTCCGCGTTGACGACCGTGACGGCCGCTTCGCCTACCAGGCGATCGCCGGCGTGGCCTACAACCTGAGCTCGGTCGCGCCCGGCCTGGCGCTGACCGCCGAGTACCGGTTCATGGGCACCCTGGCGCCGAGCCTGGATGCCGCTGCCGGTGTGACCGCCACGCGCGTCGGCACCTCGGTCATCGCCGGCAAGTACGAGCCGGACAACTTCAACCACAGCGTCATGGTCGGCCTGCGCTACGCGTTCAACGCGCCGCGCCCCGCCCCCGTGGTCGCCGTGGCCCCGTCCGCTGCCGCCCCGGCGCCGGCCCGCACCTACCTCGTCTTCTTCGACTGGGATCGTGCGGACCTGACGGACCGCGCCCGCCAGATCATCGCCGAGGCCGCCACCAACGCCCAGCGCGTCGGCAGCACCCGGATCGAGGTCTCGGGCCACGCCGACCGCACCGGCACGGCCGCCTACAACCAGCGCCTGTCGGTGCGCCGCGCGGAGGCCGTCGCGGCCGAGCTCGGCCGCCGTGGCATCGCCCGCAACCAGATCAACGTCCAGGGCTTCGGCTTTGAGCGTCCGCTGGTTCCGACCGCCCAGGGCGTGCGCGAGCCGCAGAACCGCCGCGTCGAGATCGTCCTGCGCTGAGCAGGACGGCCTTCACCGGCTTCCGGGAAAGGGGCGGCTCCGGCCGCCCCTTTTTCATGTCCGCCACCCTGGAGCGCGCAACAAAAAAGGCGGCCCGAAGGCCGCCCTTTCCATGTCCGGCGTGCGGGGTTCAGCGCGTCGCCGTCTGCCCCTGGCCCTGGGCGCGCTGCTGCCCCTGCGGGCGGGTCTGCTGCTGCCGCTGCTGGCGCGGCGCGGGCGTGGTGCAGACGGGCAGCGAGTAGACCTGCGGCACCTGGCGGTCCACCGAGATCTGCGAGAGCGCCTGCACGTTGGGGGCGTTGTACGCCTCCGCGAACAGGCCGCCCTGGTTGCGGCAGAAGAAGGTGCCCTGGCTGATGCCGACCTGCGACTGGCCGTTCGCCAGGTTGGTGATGTACTGGTCGGTCTGGCGCTGGTGCTGCCCACCCGCCGTGCGGCGGAAATGGCCCTGCACGCCGTTGAAGGCGGTGGCCAGCTGCGGCCGGAACTTCGTGACGAAGCGGTTGTAGTCGTCCTGCATCTCGCAGGTGATGGCCAGGACCATCAGCTGGCTCTGCAGGGCGCGCACGTTGAAGTGCTGCTGTTCCGCCGGCTGCATGCAGGCCTGCTGGGCAGCGGCGAGGTTCGGCGTCAGGGCGAGCAGCGCCGCGCCGGCGAGAAGGCTACGCAGAGGCGTCATGGTCGCCCGGTCTCCTGTTTCGGCCCCCTGCCCGGACGATCCGGGCAGAATGATGCTGGGGCAATGGGGTGGGGGGCGTTCTACACGCAACACCTCAGAACGCGAAGCCCGTTCATGCCGCCTTGGGGTTTCTGCGTGGCGCGATGTCCGCCAGGCGACGGTCGAGGAAGTCCAGCACCTCCTCCATCTCCGGGTGGCGGGGTGAGAGCCAGAAGGCGAGCGTCGCGCCGTACACCACCGCCAGCGTGGCGCGGCGCGTGTACCAGGAGAAATCGGCCGAGGTGTCGCCCGCCGCGTGCCACATGGCGGACGCCGTGCGCGCGGCCACCTTCGCCGCCAGCCCCAGGTTCCAGGGCAGCGCCAGCACGCGCAGCCCGCCGCGCAGCGCCTCGCGGTGCGGCTCGGCGGCGCGCAGCCGCAGCTCCACGATGCGGCGGATGCGCTGCGGGATGCGAAGTGCTGCCATGTCCTCCAGCGCCGCCGCGGCCTCCATCTCGTCATCGGCCAGCGCCGCCCAGTCGGCGACGGCGCCGGCGGTGCCGCGGGGGAAGTGGCTGTCCAGCAGCAGGGGGTCCTCGCCCGCGTCCTGGCAGGCGGCGCGCAGGGTCGCCTCGCTCCATCCCTCGAACTCGGCGCGCTCCACGGCGGCGCGGATCAGGTGGGGTTCGGTGCTCATGCGCGGCTCTCCATCGCTCGGGCCAGCTCCTCGACGAAGCCGAGGCGGCCCAGGTCGGGCATCCGGGACAGGTAGAACATCCCGTCCAGGTGGTCATTCTCGTGCTGCAGCACGCGGGCGGCGATCCCCTCGGCCTCGCCGGAGACGGGGACGCCGGCCTCGTCCAGCCCGCTCCAGCGCACGCGCGCCGGGCGCTCCACCAGGCCGCGCAGGCCGGGGATGGACAGGCACCCCTCCCAGGCCGTGGCACGCTCCTCGCCCAGCGGCTCGATCACGGGGTTGAACAGGGCCTGGACCGCCGCTCCGTCGTGCCACAGGAACAGGCGCAGCGGCTGATGGATCTGCGGCGCGGCCAGGCCGATGCCGCCGGAATCGGCCAGCGTCTCGCGCATGTCGGCCACCAGGCGGCGCATCTCCGGCGCGTCGGGCCGGGCCACCGGGGCGGCGGTGCCCAGCAGGATGGGGTGGCCCATGCGGGCGATCTTGAGCAGCGCCATGCACCCTCACATGCGTGCGAAAAAGCGCTTGGCCAAGGGGGGCATCGGTGCTAACCGCTCCGGACGGTCACGGGGCGGCTGTCGCACCGTGGCCTTTGCGTGTTCGCGCACCAGCTGATGCAGGAGATTGCACCGCGTGCAAGTCGTCGTTCGGGACAACAACGTTGATCAGGCGCTGAAGGCGCTGAAGAAGAAGCTCCAGCGCGAGGGCGTGTTCCGGGAGATGAAGCTCCGCCGGCACTACGAGAAGCCGTCCGAGCGCCGCGCCCGCGAAGCCGCCGAGGCCGTCCGCCGCGCCCGCAAGGTCGAGCGCAAGCGGATCGAGCGCGAGGGCTTCTGAGGCTGCGGGGCCGCGTCCTCGCGGTCCTCCTCCTGCTGGCGGCGCGCCCCGCGCCCGCCGAGCTGCTGCCCTTCCTGGTTCAATCGGACTGCCTGCCCTGGGACTGCCAGGGCGGGCCGATGCTGCATGCGGGCACCTCCCTGCCCTGGCGCAAGCATGACTGGCCGGATGCACGCTGGCGCCCCGCGCCGCCCGCCGGCCACCAGGCCAGCGACTCGCTGCTCACGCGCTTCCGCGGCGCCGAGGCGGTGCTCCAGACCTTCGACTTCGGCGACGGCGCGCGCCGCTTCGCCCGCTTCGACGCGGGGCGCGGCGATGGCGGCCAGCTGCTGCTCCGCACCCCCGAGGGCTGGGCCATCGCGATGACGGAGGATGGCGGCAACGGCGTGCAGTGGTTCCAGCGCCCCGACTGCACCCCCGGCGGCTGGCTGGTCGCCGGCCCCGCCGCCACCGCGGAGTGGCAGGAGGCCATCGCCCCCCTGCACCTGCGCCGCGGCCCCGATGAATGCCCCGCGGTGCTGGACCGCAGCCTGACCCGCTGGCGCGTCCTGCCGGTGGCCTATCCCTGGCGCAGCCCCGGCCTGCCGGGCGGCCGCTTCACGGCGGATACCCTGCTGTCCGAACACTGGAGCCACGCGACGCGCGACGCCTCCGACCACCTGGAGCGGTCCTGGTACGCCCGCCACCTCGGCCTGCTGCGCTGGGAGCGGTGGGAACGGCCCGCGGACCCCCGGCGCGCGGAGGACCTCGCCGCCTCCCGCCGCTGCCCCGAAGTCATCGGCAGCGAGCCCCCGGCCCCCGGCTGGCGGCGCCTGGACTGCCGCATGTGGACGAACTTCCTGCCCGGCCCCGTTTCCCCGGAACCCTGGCCCGCCGCGGTGCATTGAGCCGCCGATGATCCCCGAACCCGACCTGCGCGCCCGCCTCGCGGAGACGCTGCGCCTCGCCCCGCCCGGGGCCTTGCGCCTCTTCGCCTACGGCGCGCTGACCTGGCAGCGCAACCTGCGCTACGGCGCGGCCAACGCCGCCACCCTGCCCGGCCACGCCGCCCGCCACGTGGTGTGGGACGAAACGAGCCGCGGCACGCTGGAGGCGCCCAGCCTCACGCTCGGCCTGGTGCCGGGCGGGCAGGCCCACGGCATCGCCTTCACCGTGGCGGGCGCGGAGGACCTGTGGCCCGCCTGGAAGCAGGAGATGCGGCCGGGCCACTACATCCCCGCCTGGCTGCCGCTGGATGACGGCGCGCCGGCGCTGACCTTCCTGGCCGACCCCGCCAGCCGCCTCTTCGCCGGCGAGCGGCCGGAGGCGGAGACCCTCGCCCTCATCGCCTCGGGCGAGGGCGCGGAGGGGACGGCGCGCGACTACCTGTCGCGCACCGTGGACGCCCTGCGGCGGATCGGCCGGCCGGACCCGGTGCTGGACCGGCTGGAGCGTGCCCTTACCGCTGCAGCGCCTGCACGATCTCCTGCGTGACCTTCTTCGCGTCGCCGAACAGCATCATGGTGTTCGGGCGGAAGAACAGCTCGTTCTCCACGCCGGCGTAGCCGGACGCCATGCCGCGCTTGACGAAGAACACCGTCTTGGCGCGCTCCACGTCCAGGATCGGCATGCCGTAGATGGCGCTGCCCTTGTCGGTCTTGGCGGCCGGGTTGGTCACGTCGTTCGCCCCGATCACGTAGGCGACGTCGGCCTCGGCGAATTCGGGGTTGATCTCCTCCAGCTCGTGCACCTCGTCGTAGGGCACGTTCGCCTCGGCCAGCAGCACGTTCATGTGGCCGGGCATGCGGCCGGCGACGGGGTGGATGGCGTAGGAGACCTCGGCGCCCTCCTTCTTCAGCAGGTCCGCCATCTCGCGCACCACCTGCTGGGCCTGGGCCACCGCCATGCCGTAGCCGGGCACGACGATGATCTTGGCGGCGTTCTTCATGATGAAGGCCGCGTCCTCCGGCGAACCGGCCTTCACCGGCGCGCGGTCCCCCGCGCCCGCGGCCGTCGAGGCCACGCCGGTGTCCGAGCCGAAGCCGCCCAGCAGCACGTTGATGATGCTGCGGTTCATCCCCTTGCACATGATGTAGGAGAGGATGGCGCCCGAGGCGCCGACCAGCGCGCCGGTGACGATCAGCAGCAGGTTGCCGATGGTGAAGCCGATGCCCGCCGCCGCCCAGCCCGAGTAGCTGTTCAGCATGGACACGACGACCGGCATGTCCGCCCCGCCGATCGGGATGATCAGCAGGAAGCCCAGCGCGAAGGCCAGCAGCGCGATCGTCCAGAACAGGAAGGAGGAGCCGGTCATCACGAAGGCGATCACCAGCAGCAGCAGCAGCGCGCCCAGGCCGGCGTTCAGCATGTGCTGGCCCTTGAAGATGATGGGCGAGCCGGACATCCGCCCGTCCAGCTTCGCGAAGGCGATCACCGAGCCGCTGAAGGTGATGGCGCCGATGGCCAGCCCCAGCGACATCTCGACGAGCGATGCGCCCTTGATGGCGCCGCGCGTGCCGATGCCGAAGCTCTCGGGGCTGTAGAAGGCCGCGGCCGCCACGAACACCGCCGCCATGCCCACCAGAGAGTGGAAGGCCGCGACCAGCTGCGGCAGCGACGTCATCTGCACCTTGTTGGCGAGGTAGGCGCCGATGGTGCCGCCGATGGCCAGCCCCGCCACGATGAGCGCGACGCCGCCCATGTCCATGCCCGGCTTGAACAGCGTGGCGAGGATGGCGATGCCCATGCCCACCATGCCGAACAGGTTGCCCTGCCGCGAGGTGGTGGGGTGCGACAGTCCGCGCAGCGCCATGATGAACAGGACGGAGGCGACCAGGTAGGCCAGGGTGGTGATGGTCTGCATGGCGCTCAGCCCTTCTTCTTGGACTGGAACATCGCCAGCATCCGCCGCGTGACCAGGAAGCCGCCGAAGATGTTCACGGAAGCCAGGATGATGGCGAGGAAGCCGAAGAACCGCGCCAGCCCGCTCTCCGCCGTGCCGGTGGCGAGGATGGCGCCCACGACGATGACGGAGGAGATGGCGTTGGTCACGCCCATCAGCGGCGAGTGCAGCGCGGGCGTGACCTGCCACACCACGTAGTAGCCGACGAAGCAGGCCATGAGGAACACGGTCAGCAGCAGCAGGAAGGGCTCGGCGGCGGCGGCCACGGGGGCCACGCTGTCGGCCATCTGCTTCGCCTGCAGGGCGAGGGCGGCGGCGCGGTCGGCCAGCGCCTGCGCCTCCACCGCGATCACGTTCGGGTTCATCTCGGTGCCCCTCAGGCGAAGTTCGGGTGGACCACGGCGCCGCCGCGGGTGAGCATCACGCCTCGGACCACCTCGTCCTCCGCCGGCAGGGCGGGGGCCTTGGCGTCCTTGTCCCAGAAGGTGGACAGCAGGGTCAGCAGGTTGCGGGCATACAGCGCGGAGGCGGCGGCGGGGATGCGGCCGGGCCAGTTGGTCCAGCCCAGCACCTTCACGCCGTTCTCCGTGACGTGCAGCGTGCCCGGGCGGGTTTCCTCGCAATTGCCGCCGGCATCGGCCGCGATGTCCACGATCACGCTGCCGGGCTTCATGGAGGCGACCATGGCCTTCGTCACCAGGGTGGGCGCGCGGCGGCCCTGCACCAGCGCGGTGCAGACCACCACGTCCTGCTTGGCGATGTGGGCGGCGATCACCTCGGCCTGCTTCGCGTAGAAATCGGCGGAGAGCTGCTTGGCGTAGCCGCCGCTGGTCTGCGCGGCCTTGCTTTCCTCATCCTCGTAGCCGACGAAGGCCGCGCCCAGCGACTTGATCTCCTCCTTCGCCGCCGGGCGCACGTCGGTGGCACTCACGCGCCCGCCCAGCCGCCGCCCGGTGGCGATGGCCTGCAAGCCCGCCACGCCCGCGCCCATCACGAAGACGTTGGCCGCCGGCACGGTGCCGGCCGCCGTCATCAGCATGGGGAAGCCGCGGTCGAAGGCCACGGCGGCCTCCACCACCGCGCGGTAACCGGCGAGGTTGGCCTGGGAGGACAGCACGTCCATGCTCTGCGCGCGGGTGATGCGCGGCAGCAGCTCCAGGGAGGCGACATCCAGCCCCAGCGCCGCGTAGGTCTGCACGGCATGGGCGTCGGCGCCCATGGTGCCCAGCACCAGCGCCCCGCGCGGGATCAGCGCCAGCTCGTCCACCGCGCCCTCGCCCGTGCCCAGCGGCGCGCGCACCTTGAACACGATGGCGGCACCCGCCAGCGCGGCGCCGGCGTCGGGCGAAACCTCGGCGCCGGCCGCGGCGTAATCGGCGTCGGGGAAGCCGGAGGCGAGGCCCGCGCCCGCCTCCACGGCCACGTCCAGGCCCAGCGCCGCCAGCTTCTTGACCGTCTCCGGCGTGGCGGCGACGCGGCTCTCGCCGGCGCGCCGTTCCTTGAGGACCGCAAGACGCATGAACCCACCCTCTGCTTCAGACCCGCGCCTGCATAGGCATGTGCCGTGATGCGGCGCAACCCGTCAAAGCCCGAGTGGGTGGGAAGGTCAAGCGGAGGGCGGCACCCCCGCCTCGGCGATCGCCGCCGCCTGCCGCGCGGCCAGCTCGCCCTCGTTGAAGCCTTCCACCAGCTCCATGAACATGCGGTGCCAGTTCATCTCCGCCTTCAGGCGCAGGAAGACGCTGCCCAGGCCGATGGCGGCGCGGTCCATCAGCGGGAACTCGCGCGGCACCCGCACGCCGCCGGTGCGCTTGAGGCCCTTGTGCACCTCCTCCGCCACGCGCCGGCCGAAGAGCGGGTCGTCGCTTTCCTGGATGGGGCGCACGCGGTCCTGCAGCAACGGCTCGTAGAGGAACTCCGCCCACTTCCACAGCACCATCATCGTCTCGCGCGACAGGCCCTTGAAGCCCCAGGTCTCGAAGCCATGCGCGGCCTTCGCCTCGTCGTGGTCGCGCACCGCCTCGTAGAGGATGATGACGCCGGAGACGAAGGAGGGAGGGAAGACGCGGATCGTGCCGAAGTCCAGCAGGTTGATCCCGCGCTCGGCCACGCGCACCTGGTAGTTGCCGAGGTGCGGGTCGCCATGGATCACGCCGAAGCGGTAGAGCGGCTTGTACCAGGCGGTGAACAGGGCGCGCGCGTAGGCGTTGCGCTCCTCCTGGTCCGGCCCCTCCTCGATGCGGCGCTGGATGGAGGCGCCGTCGAGCCAGGACATGGTGAGCAGGCGCTTCGTCGTCAGCTCCTCCACCGGCACCGGCACCTGCACGGAGGGCTCGTCGGCCAGCATCAGGCCGTAGAGGCGCTGCTGGGAGGCCTCGCGCGTGTAGTCCAGCTCCTCGCGCAGGCGGGCCTGGAGCTCCTGGTACGCCTCCTCGTTGTCCAGCGAGGTGTCCATGCGGCGGTACAGCTGCATGGCCAGCTTCAGCTGGCGCAGGTCGGCCTCCACCACGCTCGGCATGTCGGGGTATTGCAACTTGCAGGCCACCTGCCGGCCGTCATGCAGCGTGGCGCGGTGCACCTGGCCCAGGCTGGCGGCGGCCGCGGCCTCGGGCGCGAAGGAGGCGAAGCGGCCCTGCCAGTCATTGCCCAGCTCGGCCGCCATGCGGCGCTTCACGAAGGGCCAGCCCATGGAGGGCGCGTTGGCCTGGAGCGTCGCCAGCTCGCGCGCGTATTCCTCGGGCAGCGCGTCGGGCACGGTGGACAGGAACTGCGCCACCTTCATCATCGGGCCCTTCAGCCCGCCCAGCAGCTTCTTCAGGTCCTCGGCATGGGCGTCCTTGTTCGTCTTCATGCCGAAGATGCGGTTGCCGGCCACGCGGGCGGCGATGCCGGTGACGGCGCCGGAGGTCTGCACCATCCGGCGCATCTCGCCGAACAGGGTGGATTCGCGCTTGTCGCTCATGCCGCTTCCAGCTCGTCGATGAAGCCGCTGATGACATCCAGCCCACGCTTCCAGAAGTCCGGCCTGGATGCGTCCAGGCCGAAGGGCGCCAGCAGCTCCTTGTGGCGCAGCGTGCCGCCGGCGCGCAGCATCGCCAGGTACTTCGCCTCGAAATCCGGCACCGTCCCCTCGCGGAACACGCCGTAGAGCGCGTTCACCAGGCAGTCCCCGAAGGCGTAGGCGTAGACGTAGAAGGGCGTGTGCACGAAGTGCGGGATGTAGGCCCAGTACACCGCGTAGTCCGGCGTGAACTCGAAGGCCGGGCCCAGGCTCTCGCGCTGCACCTCCATCCAGATCTCGCCGATGCGCTCGGCGCTCAGCTCGCCTTGCCGGCGCTCCTCGTGCAGCAGCGTCTCGAAGCGGTAGAAGGCGATCTGGCGCACCACGGTGTTCAGCATGTCCTCCACCTTGGAGGCCAGCAGCAGGCGGCGCTTCGCGGGGTCCTGCTCCGCGTCCAGCATGGCGCGGAAGGTCAGCATCTCGCCGAACACGCTCGCCGTCTCGGCCAGCGTCAGCGGGGTGGAGGAGCGCAGGTAGCCCTGCTCGGCGGCGAGGCGCTGGTGCACGCCGTGGCCCAGCTCATGGGCCAGCGTCATCACGTCGCGCGCCTTGCCGTGGTAGTTCAGCAGCAGGTAGGGATGCGCGGAGGGCACGGTGGGGTGCGCGAAGGCCCCCGAGGCCTTGCCGGGGCGCAGCGCCGCGTCGATCCACGCATTGTCGAAGAAGGGCGCGGCCACCTGCTCCAGCCGCGGGCTGAACGCCTTGTAGGCCTCGCGCACCTGCCGCACCGCGTCGGGCCAGGGGATGGTCCCGTCCGCGTCGCGCGGCAGCGGCGCGTTGCGGTCCCAGTGCTGCAGCTTGGGCAGGCCCAGCCACTTCGCCTTCATGGCGTAGTAGCGGTGGGACAGGCGCGGGAAGCTCTCGCGGACGGCGGTGACGAGGGCGTCCACCACCTCGTCCTCCACCATGTTGGCGCGGTTGCGCGAGGAGCCGGGGCGGGGGTGGCGGCGCCACTTGTCCATCACCTCCTTGTCCTTCGCCAAGGTGTTGGTGATGAGGCCGAACAGCCGCACCCGCTCGCCGAAGGCCGCGCTCACGCCCTTGGCTGCCGCCTCGCGCACCTTGCGGTCGGTGTCGCTCAGCTTGTTCAGCGCGGCCGAGACGGACAGCTCCTCGCCATCCACCGTCACCGTCATGTTCGCCATCGTCTCGTCGAACAGGCGGTTCCAGGCGGCGCGGCCCGTGACCTCCTTCTCGTGCAGCAGCTTCTCCATCTCGTCCGGAAGCTGGTGCGGCAGCCACACGCGCAGGTCGCGCAGCCAGGGGCGCCAGGCGGCGAGCGCGGGGCTGTTCGCCAGCTTCGCCTCCAGCGTCGCCTCGGGGATGCGGTTCAGCTCCAGCGTGAAGAACACCAGGTGCGAGGAGATGCCGGTGACGCGCTCGCTCATCGTCTGCTGGAAGCGCCCGCTGGCAGGGTCCTGCGCGTCGGAGGCGAAGAGGAGCTGCGCGAAGCTCATCACGCGGCCCAGCACCTCCTCGATGCGCTCGTACTCCACCAGCGCCTGGGCCAACGCGTCGCCCGAGATCGCCTCCAGCGTGCCGGACAGCCGTTCCTGGAAGCCGCGCGCCTCGGCCTCGGCGCGGTCGAGGTCGGCGGCGATGCGCGGATCCTCCGTGCCGGCGTAGAGGTCGGCCAGGTCCCAGGAGGGCAGCGACCCCTCGCCGCCCGAGGCGTCGAGCGGGGCATAGGCGGGCGCGGGGCGGCTTTGGCGATCGTGCATGGCTTCCATATAAGCGGGCATGCGGCGCGGCCAAGCGCCAACGGGGAGACTTCGCATGGCCCATGATGCCCGCACCGCAACCAGCCTGCCCGGCCTGCTGCTGGCCCTGGCGCGCGAGGCCCCCGCCCGGCCCATGCTGCGCTTCCACCGCGGCGGCGCGTGGCAGGGCATGACGCGCGGCGCCTTCGCCCAGGCGGTGGCCGATTGCGCCCAGGGCCTGCGCGCGCAAGGCGTGATGCCGGGCGACCGCGTGGCGCTGGTGGCGGAGAACCGGCCCGAATTCGCCATCGCCGACAACGCCCTGATGGCGATCGGCGCCATCACCGTGCCCACCTACGTCACCAACACGGTCGCCGACCACGCGCACATCCTGCGCGACAGCGGGGCGCGCGCGGCCATCGTCTCCACCCCCGCCCTCGCCGGGCGGCTGCGCGAGGCGGCGGAGCTGGAACTCCTGGTCTGCATGGACGACCCGCCCGAGGGCACGCTGCCCTGGGCCACGCTGACCGCCGCGCCCGCCGACGCCGCCATGCTGATGGCCGAGGTCGAGCAGATCCCCGATGGGCGTCTCGCCTGCTTGGTCTACACCTCCGGCACCGGCGGGCTGCCGCGCGGGGTGATGCTGCCGCACCGCGCCCTGCTGGCGAATTGCCGCGCGGTCGAGGTGCTGCTGCGCCAGCTCCTCCAGGGCGTGGCGGCGCCCACCTACCTGTCCTTCCTGCCGCTGTCCCATTCCTACGAGCACACGGTGGGCGGCTTCATCCTGCCCGCGGCGGGCGTCGAGGTCGTCTACTCGCGCGGCGCCGACAAGCTGGCCGCCGAGTTCACCGAGATCCGCCCGCACGTCGTCACCGCCGTGCCGCGCCTGTTCGAGGTGCTGCGCGAGCGCATCTCGGGCACGGCCGAGAAGGCGGGCGGATACAAGGCCGCGCTGTTCCGCCGCGCCCTGGCGCACGGGCTGCGCCGGCTGGACGGCCCGCCGCTCGGCCTGCTGGAGCGGCTGGAGGACGCGGTGCTGGACCGGCTGGTGCGCGCCAAGGTGCGGGACCGCTTCGGGGGGCGGCTGCGCGCCCTGGTCAGCGGCGGCGCGCGGCTCGATCCCGCGCTGTCGGGCTTCTTCCTCGCGCTCGGCATCCCGGTGATCCAGGGCTACGGCCAGACGGAGGCCGGGCCGGTGATCAGCGTCAACACGCCCTGGGACAACGACCGCCGCAGCGTGGGCCGCCCCCTGGCCGGGGTGGAGGCGCGCATCGCCGCCGACGGCGAGCTGCTGGTGCGGGGCGCCCTGGTGATGGACGGCTACTGGAACGACGAGGCCGCGACGGCGAAGGCCATCCAGGATGGCTGGCTGCACACGGGCGACGTGGCGGAGATGGTGGAGGGCCGCATCCGCATCACCGACCGCAAGCGCGACTTCATCAAGCTCAAGGGCGGCGACATGGTGGCCCCGGCGAAGCTGGAGGCCCTGCTGGCCGGCGAGCCCGAGATCGCCCAGGCGGTGGTGGCCGGCGAGGGGCTGGCCGGCGTCGTCGCCCTGCTGGTGCCGGCCGAGGGGCGCGACGTGGAGGCGGCGGTGAAGCGCGTGAACGCCCTCCTCTCGCCCGTCGAGCGCATCCGCCGCACGGTGGTGCTCCCCGAGCCCTTCACGGTGGAGAACGGCATGATGACGCCCACCATGAAGGTGAAGCGCCGCCACGTGCTGGACACCCATCGGGGGTTGGTGGCGGAAGCCGGCTGACACCGGCTTCCTTGCTTTCTCGCCTTCAGGCGCCGGGCGCGGCCATCCGGCCGCTTGGCTTCGCCGCGCCGCGGGGATGCCTGTGGTGGGGGCGACCTGGCGGCGGGCCGCGCCATGCGCGGCCGGGCAGTGAACAGGGAAAGGGGCGCGGCGGTCACGCCACGCCCCCCCGTCGCATCAGCGCAGGACGATCTCCACGCGCCGGTTCTGCGGCTCGCGCACGCCCTGGGCCGTCGGCACCAGCGGCCGCTCGAAGCCGAAGCCCTGCACGCTGATCTCGCTGCGGTTGATGCCGTTGCGGACCAGCTCGCCCGCCACCGCCTCGGCGCGGCGCACGGACAGGCGCTGGTTGTAGGCAGCGGTGCCGGTGCGGTCGGCGTGGCCGCTCACCTCGATGCGCGTGCTCTGCACCCGGCGCGCGTTCTGCGCCGCGTCGGCGATGATCTGCCGCGCGCGGTCGGTCAGGTCGGCGCGGTCCCAGTCGAAGAAGACCAGGTAGGTGCGCGCGGGCGCGGGCGCGGCCGGGGCGGGCGCCACG
>JALHNW010000019.1 GCA_022843345.1 Rubritepida sp.
ATCCGGCGGCGTTCGCGCGCTTCGTGACGGATGGCCGCGCGGGCATGGCGACGCTGGTGCGCGAGGCGAACATCCGCATTGACTGAGCGCGCGTCCCGCCGCGCGTTGCTGCTGGCCGCGGCGTCCCTCGCCCTGCCGGGCGCCGCCGCGATCCCGGACGAGTTCGCGGCGCTGCCCGGCCAGCCCATCCTCGCGCTGGCGAGCCACCCCGCGGTCGCCGCCCGCCTGCGCCCGATCACCGCCGGGCGCCAGCGCGTGGTGGCGGCGGCGCTGCGCCAGCCCGGCCCCCCGCTGTCCTGGGAGGAGGGCTGGCTGTCCGCCCACGCGCATGGCGAGGCGCACCTCTTCCTCGCCTTCCACCCGCGGAGCGAGCAGGTGGCGCTGATGCTGTTCGAGGGGAATCGCCCCTCCCTCTTCATCCCGCCGCGGATTGCCGCCTGGCCGGCCGCGCTGCGCGGCGCGTTGGAGCGGTTCAACCCGGAGGTGGCGGCGCAGATGCGCTTCGCCTGACGCCACGAAAAAGGGCGGCCCCGTTGCCGGGAGCCGCCCTTTTCGCGTCAACGGGAAGGGTTCAGGCCGTGGCCTGCTCCTCCGTCGCCTCGGGCTTCGGGCCGCTGTCCTGCCCCTTGGCGGCCACGTCGCGCTCCATCAGCTCGATCACCGCCATCGGCGCCATGTCGCCGTAGCGGTTGCCGGCCTTCAGCACGCGGGTGTAGCCGCCGCTGCGGGCGGCGTAGCGCGTGGCGATGGTGGAGAACAGCTTCTCGACCACCGCGTCGTCGCGCACCTGCGCCAGCACCTGGCGCCGCGCATGCAGGCCGCCGCGCTTGCCCAGCGTGATGATGCGCTCGACGAAGGGGCGCAGCTCCTTCGCCTTGGGCAGGGTGGTGGTGATCTGCTCGTGCTTCAGCAGGCTGGTCGCCATGTTGCGCAGCATGCTGATCCGGTGGGTCGAGGTGACGCCGAGCTTCCGGCGGGCCATACCGTGACGCATAATTCCAAACTCCAGTGGGGCCCGCTGGCCCGATCGTCGAAACGGCCGGCGGCCTGCGCCGCCGGCATGATGGTGCTCAGAAGGGCTCTTCGACCTTCTTGGCGAGGTCCTCGATGTTCTCCGGCGGCCAGCCGGAGACGGGCATCCCCAGGCTCAGCCCCATGGAGGCGAGGACCTCCTTGATCTCGTTCAGCGACTTGCGGCCGAAGTTCGGCGTCCGCAGCATCTCCTGCTCGCTCTTCTGCACGAGGTCGCCGATGTAGACGATGTTGTCGTTCTTCAGGCAGTTCGCCGAGCGGACCGACAGCTCCAGCTCATCCACCTTGCGGAGCAGGTTGCGGTTGAAGGGCAGGTCGTCCCGCACATCCGCCGCGCCGCGGATCTCGCGCGGCTCCTCGAAGGTGATGAAGATGCCGAGGTGGTGCGTCAGGATGCGCGCGGCCAGCGCCACCGCATCCTCGGGCGCCACCGTGCCGTTCGTCTCGACCGACATCACCAGCTTGTCGAAGTCGGTGCGCTGGCCCACGCGCGTCGGCTCGACGCGGTAGGCCACCTTGCGGACCGGCGAGAAGATGGCGTCGATCGGGATGAGGCCGATCGGGCTGTCTTCCTTGCGGTTCTCGCTGGCCGGCACGTAGCCGCGCCCCGTCTCGACCGTCAGCTCCATCGAGAGCTTGGCGCCTTCGTCGAGCGTGCAAATCAGCAGCTCCGGGTTGGCGATCTCGATGTCGCCCGTCACCTGGATGTCGGCCGCCTTCACCTCGCCGGGGCCGGTGGCCGTCAGCATGAGGCGCTTGGCGCCCTCACCCTCGTAGCGGATGGCCAGCTGCTTGAGGTTGAGGATGATGTCCGTCACATCCTCGCGCGCACCGGTCAGCGTGCTGAACTCGTGCAGCACGCCGTCCATCTTCACGCCCGTGACCGCCGCCCCCTGGAGGGAGGACAGCAGCACGCGCCGCAGCGCATTGCCCAGCGTCATGCCGAAGCCGCGCTCCAGCGGCTCCACCACCATCTCGGCCGTGCGCCCGTCGGGGCTCACGGAGTCGACGCGCGGCTTCTCCGGCTTGGTCAGGCTTTCCCAGTTGCGTTCGAGCATGCTCGGTTCTCCTGGGAGGTCAGACGCGCCGGCGCTTGCGGGGGCGGCAGCCATTGTGCGGAATCGGCGTCACGTCGCGGATTGCCGTCACGTGGAAGCCCACGGACTGCAGCGCCCGCAGCGCGGATTCGCGGCCCGAACCGGGGCCGGAGACCTCGACCTCGAGCGTCTCCATCCCGTGGTCGCGCGCCTTCATGCCCGCATCCTCGGCCGCGACCTGCGCGGCGTAGGGGGTGGACTTGCGGCTGCCCTTGAAGCCCTTCGTGCCCGAGGACGACCAGGCGATGGCGTTGCCCTGGGCGTCCGTGATGGTCACGATGGTGTTGTTGAACGTCGCGAGCACGTGCGCGACGCCCGAGGAGATGTTCTTCCGCTCCTTCTTCTTGGGGCGGGAACCGGAACCGGGCTGGCGGGCCATCTTACTTGGTCACCTTCTTCTTGCCGGCGACCGGCACGGCCTTGCCCTTGCGGGTGCGGGCGTTGGTGTGGGTGCGCTGGCCGCGCACCGGCAGGCCGCGGCGATGGCGCAGCCCGCGGTAGCACGCCATGTCCATCAGCCGCTTGATGTTCATCGCCGTCTCGCGGCGCAGGTCGCCCTCGACGCGGAAGTCGCGGTCGATCAGCTCGCGCAGCTTCATGATCTCGTCGTCGGTCAGCTGGTTCACGCGGCGCTCGGCCGGGATGCCGACGGTGTCGCAGATCTGCTTCGCATTCACCGGGCCGATGCCGTAGATGTAGCGCAGCGAGATTTCGACCCGCTTGTTGGGGGGGATGTTCACGCCAGCAATGCGCGCCACGTCTCAGCTCCTCAGGGCTTTCGCCCGAAACCAGGGGCCGGAACAGCCGGCCCTATCCTCTATGATCCAAAGCCGAACGCGGCCGTAGGCAGCCGCACCCGGCACGCCCCGCCCGCGAGAGGGCGGGACTTACGCCCCGAATCCCCTGCCCGTCAAGCGGGCTGGGTGAGAATCCGGTTCAATCCTTCCGCCACGTCCTGCATGTCCGCCATGCCGTCCACCGCCCGCAGCTTCCCCTGCGCGGCGTAGTACGGCAGCAGCGGCGCCGTCTGCCGGTGGTACGCGTCCAGCCGCGCACCAACCGTTTCCGCGTTGTCGTCGGCGCGGCGAGTGAATTCGCCCTTGCCGCAGACGTCGCAGACGCCCTCGGCGCGGGGCCGCTTGAACTCGTCGTGATACCCCTCGCCGCAGCCGGCGCAGGTGAAGCGGCCCGAGATGCGCCGCACCAGGGCCGCGTCGTCCACCTGCAGCTCGATCACGTGGTCCAGAGACAGGCCCTTCTCGGCCAGCATGCCGTCCAGCGCCTCGGCCTGCGGGACGGTGCGCGGGAAGCCGTCCAGGATGAAGCCGCCCGCCGCGTCCGGCTGCGCCACCCGCGCCGCCAGCATCGCGATGATGATGCCATCCGGCACCAGGGCCCCGCTCTCCATGATCGCCTTCGCCTGGCGGCCAACCTCCGTGCCGGCCCGCACCTCGGCGCGCAGCATGTCGCCGGTGGAGACCTGCACCAGGCCGAAGCGCTCCTCGAGCCGCTTGGCCTGGGTGCCCTTCCCCGCCCCAGGCGGTCCCAGCAGGATCAGGTTCATCGTCGTCTCTCCTCGGTCGTCCGGGGTCAGCGCGGCCGTGGCCCGCGTCCGCCCAGCCGGGCCTTCTTGATGAGGCCCTCATACTGGTGGGCGAAGAGATGGGACTGGATCTGCGCCACCGTGTCCATCGTCACCGTCACGATGATGAGCAACGAGGTGCCGCCGAAGTAGAAGGGCACGCCGTAGTTGCTGATCAGGATCTCGGGGATGATGCAGACCAGGCAGAGATAGGCTGCGCCCACCACGGTAAGGCGCGTCAGCACCCGGTCGAGGTAGTCGGCCGTGTTCTGCCCCGGCCGGATGCCAGGCACGAAGCCGCCGTACTTCTTCAGGTTGTCCGCCGTCTCGGCCGGGTTGAAGACCACCGCCGTGTAGAAGAAGGCGAAGAACACGATCAGCGCCATGTACAGCGCGATGTAGAGCGGCTGGCCATGCGCCAGCAGGTTGGCAATCGTCGTCAGCCAGCCATCCGCGTTGCGGTCGGCCGAGAAGCCGCTGATCGTGGCCGGCAGCAGCAGCAGCGACGAGGCGAAGATCGGCGGGATCACGCCAGAGGTGTTCAGCTTCAGCGGCAGGTGCGTCGCCTCGCCGCCGAACATGCGGTTGCCCACCTGGCGCTTGGGGTACTGCACCGGGATGCGGCGCTGGGCGCGCTCGAAGAACACCACCAGCGCGATGATGAACAGCGCCGCCAGCAGGAAGAAGATGATGAAGAAGGTGGACAGCGCGCCCGTCCGCCCCAGCTCCAGCGTGCTCACCAGAGCCGAGGGCAGGTTGGCCACGATGCCCGCGAAGATGATGAGCGAGATGCCGTTGCCCACGCCGCGCGCCGTGATCTGCTCGCCCAGCCACATCAGGAACATGGTGCCGCCGACCAGCGTGATGACGCAGGAGATGCGGAAGAACATCCCAGGGTCGGCCACCGCCGCGCCCATGGTGCCCCGGATGCCCTCCAGCCCCACAGCGATGCCCCAGGCCTGCACGATGGCGATCAGCAGCGTCAGGTAGCGCGTGTACTGGTTGAGCTTCTTGCGCCCCGACTCGCCTTCCTTCTTCAGTGCCTCCCAGGACGGGATCGCCGCCGTCATCAGCTGCACGATGATGGAGGCGCTGATGTAGGGCATGATGTTCAGCGCGAAGACCGTCATGCGACCCAGCGCGCCGCCGGTGAACATGTCGAACATGCCCAGCACGCCGCCGCCATGCTGGCGCAGCATCTCGCCCATCACGGCCGCGTCCACGCCCGGCACCGGCACGTAGGTGCCGATGCGGTAGACGATCAGCGCGCCCAGCGTGAACCAGATGCGCTTCTTCAGCTCGGTGGCCTTGGCCAGCACCCCGAGGTTCATGCTGCCGGCAAGCTGGTCGGTGGCCGAAGCCATAGGCAATTCCCCAATTCACGCGAACGGCGCCGGCGGAGACTCCGCAGGCGCCGTCGCCTTTACCCTATCCGCGCGCGCCTTGCACGGCGCCCGCGCTCACTCGGAGGCCTGCGCCGCCTCGGCCGGCAGCACCAGCGTGCCGCCCGCCGCCTCGATCGCCGCCTTGGCGGCCGCCGAGGCGCGGGACACGCTGATGCGCACCGCGCGCGTGATCTCGCCACGCGCCAGCAGGCTCACGCCGCCGGAGTACTTGTGGCCGGACCGCACCATGCCGGCCGCGACCAGCATCTCCTCGGTGATCTCGACGTCGCCGGGGATGCGGCCTTCCGTGATCGCCGTGTCCAGCGCGCCGATGTTCAGCGGCGCGTACTGCACGCGGAAGATGTTCTTGAAGCCGCGCTTCGGCAGGCGCCGGTAGATCGGCAGCTGGCCGCCCTCGAAGCCGTTCAGCGACACGCCGGAGCGCGCCTTCTGGCCCTTGACGCCGCGCCCGCCGGTCTTGCCCTTGCCCGAGCCGATGCCGCGGCCGATGCGCTTGAACTTCGGGCGTGCCCCCTCGTTGTCGCGCAGTTCGTTGAGCTTCATCTCAGTCCACCTTCACCAGGTGCGCGACCTTGCGGATCATCCCGCGCACGGCGGGGGTGTCCTCCAGCTCGCGCGCGCGGCCGATCTTGTTCAGCCCCAGGCCCTTCAGCGTGTCCTGCTGGCCGGGCTTGCGCCCGTTCCCGCTCGACAGCTGGGTGACCTTCACGGTCTTCTTCGTCACGTCAGACATTCGCAGCCTCCGCCGCCGGCTCGGCCGTGCCATCCTTGCGCGGGCCGAGCAGGTCGGCGACCTTCTTGCCGCGACGGTTCGCCACCGCGCGCGGGCTCGTCGCGCCCGTCAGGGCCGCGAAGGTCGCCTTCACCATGTTGTGCGGGTTGGTCGAGCCGGTGCACTTCGCCACCACGTCGCCCATGCCCAGCGTCTCGAAGACGGCGCGCATCGGACCGCCCGCGATGATGCCCGTGCCGGCCGGGGCCGCGCGCAGGATCACGCGGCCGGCGCCGAACTCGCCGATCACGTCGTGGTGCAGGGTGCGGCCCTCGCGCATCGGCACGCGAATCATGCCCTTCTTGGCACGCTCCGTCGCCTTGCGGATCGCCTCCGGCACCTCGCGCGCCTTGCCGGAACCCCAGCCCACGCGCCCCTTCTGGTCACCCACCACCACCAGCGCGGCGAAGGAGAAGCGACGGCCGCCCTTCACCACCTTGGCGACGCGGTTGATGGTGACCAGCTTGTCCTGCAGCTCGTCGCCGCCATCCCGCTCCGGCTGGTTGCGGTTGCCGTCGCGGTCCCGGCGGCCGCGGCCGCGGTCGCTGTTGTTGTCGCCGCTGCGCGGTTCACGTGCCATGTCTGTGCCCTCGCGTCAGAAGCTCAGACCGCCCTCACGGGCGGCCTCGGCCAGCGCCTTGACGCGGCCATGGTAGAGGAACGGCCCGCGGTCGAAGACCACGGCCGTGATGCCGGCGGCGAGCGCGCGCTCGGCCACCGCCTTGCCGACCGCCTCGGCCGCGGCCTTGTCGGCCCCGGTCTTCAGCGCGCCGCGCATGTCCTTCTCCAGCGAGGACGCCGCCGCGACGGTCTTGCCCGCCGCGTCGTCGATCACCTGCGCGTAGATGTGCCGGCCGGAGCGGAACACGCTCAGGCGGGGGCGTCCGGCGCCCTTCTGCTTGATCTGGTAGCGCAGCCGCTGGCGGCGGCGCTCCATCATGGCGAGCTTGTCGGCCATTACTTCTTCTTCCCCTCCTTCCGGAGGATGACTTCGTTGTCGTACTTCACGCCCTTGCCCTTGTAGGGCTCGGGGCCGCGATAGGCACGGATCTCGGCGGCGACCTGGCCGACCTTCTGCTTGTCCACGCCTTCGACCTTGATGGCGGTGGGGCGCTCGGTCGTGATCTTGATGCCGGCCGGGACCTGGTACCTGATCTCGTGCGAGTAGCCGAGGTTCAGCACCAGCTCGTTGCCCTGCACCGCGGCCTTGTAGCCGGTGCCGGTGATCTCCATGGACTTGGTGAAGCCCGTGGACACCCCCTGCACCATGCCCTGCACCAGCGAGCGCGTGGTCCCCCACAGCGTGCGCGAGCGCCGGTCCTCGCCGCGCGGCGAGACCTTCACCTCGTTGCCCGACACCTCGACGTCCACCGCATCGGTGAGGTCGAGCGTCAGTTCACCCAGCTTGCCCTTGGCGGTGAGCGTGCGGCCGGCCAGCGCGACGGACACGCCGGCGGGGACGCTCACGGGGTATTTGCCAACTCGGGACATGTGTTTCCCTCCTGGCTCAGAACACGCGGCAGAGGACTTCGCCGCCAACATTGGCAGCGCGGGCCTCCGCATCGGACATCACGCCTCGCGGCGTGGACAGGATCTGGATGCCGAGCCCGTTGTAGAACTTCGGCAGCTCCTTGATCTTCGAATACACGCGGCGGCCAGGCTTCGAGACGCGGCTGATCTCCTTGATGGCGGGCTCGCCCTCGGAGTACTTCAGCTCGATCTCGATCTGGCTGATGCCGGTGCGGACCTCCTTCACCTGCCAGGCGCGGATGTAGCCCTCGCGCTTGAGGACCTCCAGCACGTCGCCCTTGAGGCGCGAGGCCGGGGCCACGCACTTGGTCTGGCGCGCGCCGTGCGCGTTGCGGATGCGGGTGAGCAGGTCGCCCAGCGGATCGGACATGGACATGTGCCGGGCTCCTTACCAGCTCGCCTTGACCACGCCGGGGAGCTGGCCCTTGTTGGCCATGTCCCTCAGCATGTTCCGGCTGAGCTTGAACTTCCGGTAGTTGCCGCGCGGGCGGCCGGTGATCTCGCAGCGAAGGCGGATGCGCACCTTGGAGCCGTTGCGCGGCATCTGGGCGAGCTTCAGCGACGCCTCGAAGCGGTCCTCGATCGGCGCCTCGCGGTCCATCACCACGGCCTTCAGCGCGGCGCGCTTCGGGGCATGGAGGGCGGACAACTTCTCGCGGCGCTTGTTCTTCTGGACAGAAGAGGTCTTGGCCATCTGGGGTCAGGTCTCCTGGAACAAGCGGGCCCTTCGAGGCCCGCCGTTTTCCGGTTGAATCAGTTGACGAACGGGAGGTCGAAGCCCTTCAGCAGGGCCTTGGCTTCCTTGTCCGTCTTCGCGGTCGTGACGAACACGATGTCCATGCCCCGGACCTGGTCAACCTTGTCGTAGTTGATCTCCGGGAACACGATCTGCTCCTTCAGGCCGAGCGCGTAGTTGCCCTTGCCGTCGAAGCCGCGATGCCCCGGGATGCCGCGGAAGTCGCGCACGCGCGGCAGCGCGATGGTGACCAGGCGATCCAGGAACTCGTACATGCGCGCCTTGCGGAGCGTCACCTTGCAGCCGATGGCCTGGCCCTCGCGGATCTTGAAGCCCGCGATCGCCTTCTTCGCCTTCGTCCGCACCGGCTTCTGGCCGGAGATGAGCGTCATGTCGGCCACCGCGGCGTCCAGCTTCTTCTGGTCGCCCGCGGCCTCGCCCACGCCCATGTTGATGACGATCTTCTCCAGCTTCGGCACTTCCATGACGTTGGAATAGCCGAACTCCTCCTGGAGCTTCGCCTTCACCACCTCGGCGTAGTGCTTCTGCAGCCGCGCCATCTCGGCGGGCGTCGCCACCGCGGCGCCGGCGGCTGCGGGGACCGCATCCACGCGACGGCCCGTGCTCTCGCCCTCGGCCGGCTTCTTCGCCGGCGCCTTGCCCTTGCTACCGCTCATCGGTCGAGCACCTCACCAGACGCCTTCGCCACGCGGACCTTTTTCCCATCCTCCAGGATGCGGAAGCCCACGCGGGTCGGCTTGTCGCTCTTCGGGTCGATCAGCGCCAGGTTGGACAGGTCGATGCCCGCCTCCTTGGAGATGATGCCACCCGTCTCGCCCACCTTGCTCTGCTTGGTGTGCTTCTTGACCAGGTTCACGCCCTGCACGTAGGCGCGGTTGTCGTCCGGCAGCACGCGCAGCACCTCGCCGCGCTTGCCCTTGTCGCGGCCGGCCAGCACCTGCACCCGGTCGCCCTTCTTGATCTTGGCGGCCATGCTTACAGCACCTCCGGGGCCAGCGAGATGATCTTCATGAACTTGCGCGCGCGCAGCTCACGCACCACCGGCCCGAAGATGCGCGTGCCGATCGGCTCGTTCTGCTTGTTGATCAGCACGGCCGCGTTGCGGTCGAAGCGGATCGCCGAGCCGTCGGGGCGGCGCACCGGGTAGGCGGTCCGCACGATGACCGCGCGCTCCACGGAACCCTTCTTCACCTTCCCGCGGGGAATCGCTTCCTTGACGGCGACGACGATGATGTCGCCCACCGACGCGGTCTTCCGCTTGGAGCCGCCCAGCACCTTGATGCACTGCACCCGGCGCGCGCCGCTGTTGTCGGCGACGTCCAGGTTGGCTTCGACGCCGATCATGCCTGCGCTCCTTCAGCGGCCAGGGCCGCGCCGTTGCGCTGCACGACTTCCCAGGCCTTGCGCTTGGAAATCGGCGGGCACTCCTGGATGCTCACGACGTCGCCTTCCTTGCACAGGTTGGCCTCGTCATGGGCGGCGTACTTCTTGGAGCGCCGGATGAACTTCTTGTAGAGCGGATGCATCACGCGACGTTCGACAAGGACGGTGACCGTCTTGTCCATCTTGTCGCTGACAACCCGCCCGGTGAGGACTCGCTTCGGCATCGGCCGTGGTCTCCTCAAGCCTTCGCTTGGTTGGCGGCCGCGCGCACGCGCTCGGCCAGGATGGTCTTCACGCGGGCGATGTCGCGGCGCACGGCCTTGATACGCCCCGTGCCCTCCAGCTGGCCGGTGGCCCGCTGGAAACGGAGGTTGAACTGCTCCTTCCGCAGATCGATGAGCATCCCGGACAGCTCGTCCGGAGTCTTCGCGCGGATATCCACGATCTTGGTCATCGGATCAAGCCTCCGCCGCGCCGAGGCGCGTCACGATCTTCGTCTTGATCGGCAGCTTCGCCGCGCCGAGGCCCAGGGCCTCCTTCGCGATGTCCGTGCCGACGCCGTCGATCTCGAACATGATGCGGCCGGGCTTCACCCGGGCCACCCAGAACTCGGGCGCACCCTTGCCCGAGCCCATGCGGACCTCGGCCGGCTTGGTCGAGACCGGCACGTCCGGGAAGATGCGGATCCACACCCGGCCCTGGCGCTTCATGGCACGCGTGATCGCGCGGCGGGCCGCCTCGATCTGCCGCGCGGTCACGCGCTCGGGCTCCAGGGCCTTCAGGCCGAAGCCGCCGAAGGTCAGGGTGAAGCCGCCCTTGGCAACGCCCTTGATCCGGCCCTTGTGGGCCTTGCGGTACTTGGTTCGCTTAGGCTGCAGCATTGTTCTCTACCTTACCGCTGCGGCGCCTGGTCATGCGCCCGGCGGTCCTGCGCCATCGGGTCATGCGCCATGATCTCGCCCTTGAAGATCCACACCTTCACGCCGCAGGTGCCGTAGGTGGTCTTCGCCGTCGCCACGCCGTAGTCGATGTCCGCGCGTAGCGTGTGCAGCGGCACCCGCCCCTCGCGGTACCACTCCAGCCGCGCGATCTCGGCCCCACCCAGGCGCCCGCCGCAGTTGATGCGGATGCCCAGCGCGCCGAGGCGCATGGCCGACTGCACGGCGCGCTTCATCGCGCGGCGGAAGGCCACGCGGCGCTCCAGCTGCTGCGCGATGCTCTCGGCCACCAGCGTGGAGTCCAGCTCCGGCTTGCGGATCTCGAGGATGTTCAGCGACACCTCGGCCCCGGCCTTCGCCGACAGCTCCTTGCGAAGCGTGTCGATGTCGGCACCCTTCTTGCCGATCACGACGCCCGGGCGGGCGGCGTGGATCGTCACGCGCGGCTTCTTCGCCGGACGCTCGATCACCACCTTCGCGATGCCGGCGGACTTCAGCCGCTCCTTCAGCATGTCGCGCAGCTTGACGTCGGCGTGCAGCAGCTTGGCGTAGTCGCGCCCGGCGTACCAACGGCTGTCCCAGGTGCGGTTGATGCCGAGGCGCAGGCCGATCGGATTGACTTTGTGACCCATGTTACGCGGCCTCCGCCTTCGGTGCTTCCACCTGCTGCTCCGCCACCACGATCTTCAGGTGGGAGAACCACTTCTCGATGCGCGACGACTTGCCGCGGCCACGGGCGTGGAAGCGCTTCATCACCATCGCGCGGCCCACCTCGGCGCGGGCCACCACGAGGCGGTCCACGTCGAGCTGGTGGTTGTTCTCGGCATTGGCGATGGCGCTCTCGAGCGTCTTTTTCACCGTCTGCGCGATGCGGCGCTTGCTGAAGGTCAGCGTGGCGATCGCCGTCTGCGCCGGGGCGCCGCGGATCATCCCGGCGACCAAGTTCAGCTTGCGGGGGCTGACATGGATGTTCAGCGTGACGGCCTGCGCCTCGGTATCGGCGAGGCCGCGGGCATGCTTCGGCTTGCTCATCTCAGCCCCGCTTCGCCTTCTTGTCCGCCGAGTGCCCACCGAAGGTGCGCGTCGGCGAGAACTCGCCCAGCTTGTGGCCGACCATGTTCTCCGACACCTGCACGGGCAGGAACTTCCGCCCGTTGTAGACGCCGAAGACCAGGCCGACGAACTGCGGCAAGATGGTGGAACGGCGCGACCAGGTCTTGATGACCTCGTTGCGGGTCGAGGCGCGTGCGGCCTCGGCCTTGCCCAGGAGGTAGCCGTCCACGAACGGCCCTTTCCAGACGCTGCGCGGCATAGCGGTCAGCCCTTCGTCGCGTTGCGGCGGCGCACGATGCTGCGATCCGTCCGCTTGTTGTTGCGGGTCTTGGCGCCCTTGGTGGGCTTGCCCCAAGGCGTCACCGGGTGGCGGCCGCCCGAGGTGCGGCCTTCGCCGCCGCCATGCGGGTGGTCGACCGGGTTCATCGTCACGCCGCGGTTGTGCGGCTTGCGGCCCATCCAGCGAGAGCGGCCGGCCTTGCCGAGCTGCTGGTTGCTGTTGTCCGGGTTGGACACGGCGCCGATGGAGGCGATGCACTCCGCACGCACGGTGCGCAGCTCGCCCGACATCAGCTTGATCTGCGCCAGGCCGGCATCCTTGCCGACCAGCTGCGCGAAGGTGCCGGCGGAACGCGCCACCTTGGCGCCCGCGCCCGGCTTCAGCTCGATGTTGTGGATCACCGTGCCGACCGGGATCGCGCCCAGCGGCATGGCGTTGCCAGGCTTGATGTCGGCCTTGTCACCGGCCACCACCACGTCGCCCGCCTTCATGCGCTGCGGCGCGATGATGTAGGCCAGCTCGCCGTCCTGGTACTTCAGGAGCGCGATGAACGCCGTGCGGTTCGGGTCGTACTCCAGCCGCTCGACGGTCGCCGGCACGCCCCACTTGGCGCGGCGCTTGAAGTCCACCATCCGGTAGGACTGCTTGTGCCCGCCCCCACGGAAGCGCACGGTGATGCGGCCATGGCTGTTGCGGCCGCCCGAGTGCGACTTGCCCTCGGTCAGGCCCTTCACCGGCGCGCCCTTCCACAGGGCGGAGCGGTTGATCAGCACCGTGCCGCGAAGGCTCGGCGTGACCGGGTTGAAGTTCTTCAGCGCCATGGCGTTACGAGAGCCCCGTCGTCAGATCAATGCTCTGCCCGGGGGCGAGCTTGACCATGGCCTTCTTCCAATCCGAGCGCTGGCCGGGACGGCCCTTGAAGCGCTTGGTCTTGCCCTTCATCACCAGCGTGTTCACCGCGGCGACGGAGACGTTGAACAGGCCTTCGACGGCCTGCTTGATCTCCGGCTTCGTGGCGTCCAGCGTGACGCGAAACACGTACTGGCCCTGCTCGGTCAGCATGGTGGCCTTCTCGGTCACCAGCGGCGACAGCACCACTTGGTACATGCGCTCCTTGCCGATCGGCTTGGCCGCCGGCGGCTTGCTCACGGTCGCGCTCATGCCAGGCGCTCCTTCAGGGCTTCCACGCCGGCCCGCGTCACGACGAGCACGTCATGGTTCAGGATGTCGTAGACGTTGGCACCCGCGGTCGGCAGCGCGTCCATCCCGGGGATGTTGCGCAGCACGCGGATGAAGTTGGCGTCCACCGCGGCGTCGATGACCAGCGCCTTGGACCAGCCCAGCGCCTTCACCTGCTTCGCCATGGCGGAGGTCTTCGCACCCTCGGCCGCGGTCGCGGCGTCGAGGACGACGAGTTTGCCGTCCGCCGCCTTCTGCGACAGCGCGGAGATCAGGCCCAGGCGCCGCACCTTCTTGTTCAGCGAGTAGCCATGGTCGCGCACGACGGGGCCGTGCACCACGCCGCCCTTGCGGAACTGCGGGGCGCGCAGCGAGCCCTGGCGGGCCGAGCCCGTGCCTTTCTGCCGGTACGGCTTCTTGGTCGTGCCGGAGACCTCGCCCATGCCCTTGGCCTTGTGCGTGCCGGCCCGGCGCTTGGCGAGCTGCCAGTGCACCACGCGCGCCATGATGTCGGCGCGCGGGGGAACCGCGAAGATCTCGTCCGGAAGCTCGATCTCGCCGCTCGCGGCGTTGTCGAGGCTGATGACGTTCACCTGCATCGTCTGTTCCTCAGGCCGTCGCCGCGGGGAAGGGCGCATCGGCCGGGCGCGCGCGCTTCACCGCGTCGCGCACCAGCACGTAGCCGCCCGTCGCACCCGGCACCGCGCCCTTGATGAGCAGCAGGCCGCGCTCGACGTCGTGCCCGGCGATCACCAGGTTCTGCGTCGTGATGCGCTCCACGCCCAGGTGGCCGGCCATCTTCTTGTTCTTGAAGGTCTTGCCCGGGTCCTGGCGGTTGCCGGTGGAGCCGAGCGAGCGGTGCGAGATGGACACGCCGTGCGACGCCTCGAGGCCGGCGAAGTTCCAGCGCTTCATGCCGCCCTGGAAGCCTTTGCCCTTTGACGTGCCCGTGATGTCCACGCGCTGGCCCTTGACGAAGTGCTCCACGGTCAGCGTCGTGCCAGGCGCCACGGCCGCATCGGCCGAGACGCGGAACTCCGCCACCTTGGCCGGCGCCTCGACGCCCGCCTTGGCGAAGTGGCCGCGGTTGGGCTTGGAGACGTTCTTCGCCTTGGCGGTGCCGAAGCCGATCTGCAGGGCGGCGTAGCCGTCCTTCTCCTCGGTGCGCTGCGCCACGACGCGCACGGCGTCGAGGTGAAGCAGCGTCACCGGGGTGGACGAGCCGTCCTCGTTGAAGACGCGGGACATGCCGAGCTTGCGCGCGATCAGCCCCGTGCGGGTCTGGATGGCCATGGCCGGGTCCTCAGATCTTGATCTCGACGTCCACGCCGGAGGCGAGGTCGAGCTTCATCAGCGCGTCCACCGTCTGCGGCGTGGGGTCAACGATGTCCAGGAGGCGGCGATGAGTCCGGATCTCGAACTGCTCGCGCGACTTCTTGTCCACGTGCGGCGAGCGGTTCACGGTGAAACGCTCGATCTGCGTGGGGAGCGGGATCGGCCCGCGCACCCGCGCGCCGGTCCGCTTCGCGGTCTGCACGATCTCGCGCGTGCTGCCATCCAGCACGCGGTGATCGAACGCCTTGAGGCGGATGCGGATATTCTGGTTGTCCATGGTCCGCTGCCTCAGTTCGCGATGGAGGCCACGACGCCCGCACCCACCGTGCGGCCGCCCTCGCGGATGGCGAAGCGCAGGCCCTCGTCCATGGCGATGGGCGCGATCAGCTCCACGTCCATCGACACG
>JALHNW010000020.1 GCA_022843345.1 Rubritepida sp.
GGGGCCGGAACTGCCGGCGCTGTTCGGCACCGACGAGGCGCTGGTGGCGGCGCTGCTGGCGGGCGGCATCGCGGCGCACGAGCCGCTGTGGCGGCTGCCCCTGCACGCCCCCTACGAATCCTGGCTGGACAGCCCGGTGGCGGACCTCGCCAATGTCAGCCCGCGGCCGTTGGGCGGGGCGATCGTCGCCGCCCTGTTCCTGCGCCGATTCGTGCCGGCGGGGATTCCCTGGGCGCATCTCGATTGCTATTCATGGAACGATTCGACGCGGCCGGGCGCGCCGGAGGGCGGCGAGGCCACCGGGATGCGCGCGCTGCTGGCCGGGCTGGAGACGTGGCTGGAGGCGCGAATTCCAACCGGTCAATGAACTTCTTGCAATGAACCCGCGTTTTTCCCCTATACATGCAGCGGTTCCATCCCACCTGAGGGGTCGGACATGTCATCAGCATGGTGGCCCGGATGAGGGCCGATAGGGAACAGGCCCATGGCGTCGCAGAACAGTCCTGATCACCTGGTGGAGGTGTTCCGCGACACGGTGGTGACCCTGGTGAAGCGCGACGGGCCGGACCTGTCCGCCCGGCAGCTCGCGGTGTTCCTGTCGGTCTATCTCGGCCCGGGGCCGCACACGGTGCGCGGCCTGGCGCTGGCGCTGAACGTCTCCAAGCCGGCCATCACCCGCGCGCTGGACCGGCTGGGCGAGCTCGATCTCGCGCGGCGCAAGCTGGACATGATGGACCGCCGCTCCGTGCTCGTGCAGCGCACCCTGGCGGGCGCCGCCTTCCTGGGCGAGATGCGGCGCATCATGGCCGAGGCGGAAGCGGCCGCCGGCCCCATGGCGCAGCCCCAGCCGGCGCTCGGCGAGGCGATGGAAGCGGCTCAGTAGCCGGCGGAGAAATCCACGAGGTTCAGCAAGGGCTCCCCGGCGCGGGCGCGGCGCAAATTCTCCACCACCTGCGGCGCGGCCGAGCGCGGGATGGTGATGCTGGCCGCGTGCGGCGTCATCACCACGCGCGGATGCGCCCAGAAGGGGTGGTCCGCCGGCAGGGGCTCAGGCTCGAACACGTCCAGCGCGGCGGCGGCGAGGTGGCCGGAATCCAGCGCGGCCAACAGGTCCTCCTGCACCAGGTGGCCGCCGCGGGCGCCGTTCACCAGGAAGGCGCCGCGCGGCAGCAGCGCCAGGGTGCCCCGGTTCAGCAACCCGCGCGTATCGGGCGTCAGCGGCAGCAGGCAGACCAGGATGTCCGTGCGCCCCAGCATGGCGCGCAGCCCATCCTCGCCGTGGAAGGTCTCGATGCCCGGGATGGCGCGCGGCCGGCGCGTCCAGCCCTGCACGGGGAAGCCCAGCGCGGCGCAAGCCCGGGCGGCGGCCAGTCCCAACTCGCCCAGGCCGAGGAAGCCGACGCGCCGCTCCGCCGTCTCGGGCGCCGGCAGCTCCTCCCAGGTGCGCGCGGCCTGCAGCGCCCGGTAGTCCAGGTCCTGGCGGTGGAAGCGCAGCACGTTCAGCAGCACCCATTCGGCCATGCCGGTGGTCAGCCGCCCGTCCTTCAGCCGCGCCACCGGGATGCCGGGCGGCGGGCCCGGCGGGCGCAGCAGGTGGTCCACCCCCGCGCCCATGGAGACGATGAGGCGCAGGTTCGGGTAGCGGCGCAGCTCCGCCATGTCGTGCTGCGTCCAGCACACCGCCGCCTCGATCTCCGCGGGGTCTCCCGCGTCGGGGAAGAGGCGGATGTCGAGCGAGGGGTCGCATTCCAGCAGCGCGTCGCGCCAGTCGGCCATGGCGTTGGCCTTGGTGGAAAGGAGGATGGCCATCGCTCAGGCTCCCTGGTCGCGAGGGGCCGCGCCCGCCTCGCCGTGGAAGGAGCGGACATAGGCGCGCCAGTCGTCGCGCCCGGTCGCCACGCGCTCGGTGCCGTCCGGGCGCTTGCTGTAGAGCGACAGCATGCCGCGCGCCCACATCACGTCGAACTTCAGGTCGTCGCTGAGCACGTAGGCGGCGGTGCGGTGGAAGACGCGGTCCTTGATGCCCGGCAGCACCTTCCACACCCACCAGGTGCAGCCGGCCGCCAGCACCGCGGCGCCGACGTAGAAGTGGATCAGCGCGGTGGCGGCGAAGGAGGAGGACAGGATCAGCGCGGCCGGCCACAAATTCTCGGCGTACTGGTACACGGGCGAGCCGGGGGAGTTCATCTTGCGGATGTGGATGCCGAGCTTGACGGTGCCGTCGTCCAGCAGGTCGCGCAGCCGCTCGCGCTCCTGGTTGCCCCAGGGGTGGCTGGGGTCGGTGCGGCCGAAGCCCGGTTTCTCGGTGGCGGTCATGCGATGCTCAGGTCGAAGGCGGCGCTCATCAGGGCGCGGGTATAGGGGTCTTTCGGGCGGCACGTCACGGCCTCGGCCTCGCCTTCCTCCACCACGCGGCCGGCGCGCATCACGATGATGCGGTGCGCCATGGCGCGCACCACCTTCAGGTCGTGGCTGATGAACAGGAAAGCCAGGCCGTGCTTGACCTGGAGCGCGCGCAGCAGCTCCACCACCTGCGCCTGCACGGAGACGTCCAGCGCGCTGGTCGGCTCGTCCAGCACCAGCAGCCGGGGCTTGAGCACCAGGGCGCGGGCGATGGCCAGGCGCTGGCGCTGCCCGCCGCTGAACTCGTGCGGGTAGCGGTGGATCACGGCGGGGTCCAGGCCCACCTCCTCCAGCGCCGTCGCCACGCGCGCGGCGCGCTGCGCGGCGTTCAGGCCGCGGTCGTGCACCAGCAGCCCCTCGCCCACGATGTCGCCCGCGCTCATGCGGGGCGAGAGCGAGCCGTAGGGGTCCTGGAACACCACCTGCATCCGCGCGCGCAGCGGCCGCATGGCGCCGCGGTCCAGGCCCGCGATGTCGCGCCCCTCGAAGCGGATGGCGCCGCGCGAGGCTTCAAGCCGCAGCAGCGCCATCCCCAGCGTCGTCTTGCCCGAGCCGGATTCGCCCACGATGCCCAGCGTCTCGCCCTCCCGCACCACCAGCGAGACGCCCTGCACCGCCCTCACCTCGCTCGCCACCCGGCGCAGCAGGCCACGGCGGATGGGGAAGGAGACGTGGATGTCCCGCGCCTCCAGCACGTTGGCGGCGGCGACGTCCACCGGGGCGGGGTGGCCGCGCGGCTCGGTGGCCAGCAGCATGCGGGTGTAGGGATGGGCGGGTGCGGCGAAGACCTGCGCGGTGTCGCCCTGCTCCACCACGCGGCCGTCCTTCATCACCACCACGCGCTGGGCGTGGCGGCGGACGATGGCGAGGTCGTGGGTGATGAACAGCACGGCCATGCCGGTGCGCGCCTTCAGCTCGGCGAGGAGTGCGAGGATCTGCGCCTGGATGGTGACGTCGAGCGCGGTGGTCGGCTCGTCGGCGATGAGCAGCTTCGGGTCGTTGGCGAGCGCGGCGGCGATCATCACGCGCTGGCGCTGGCCGCCGGACAGCTGGTGCGGATAGGCGTCCAGCCGCGCCGCGGGATCGGGCAGGCCCGCGCGCTCCAGCCGGGCGACGATCTCATCGCGCAGCGCGGCGCCGCGCAGGGGCCGGTGCAGGGTGATCGCCTCGCCCACCTGCCGGCCGATGCTGTGGAGCGGGTTCAGGCTGGTCATCGGCTCCTGGAACACCATGCCGGCGACGCCGCCGCGCAGGCGGTGCAGGGCGCGCTCGTCGGCGGTCAGCACCTCCGTGCCGTCCAGGATGATGCGGCCGCTGGGGTTGCTGCCGGAAGCCGCCAGCAGGCGCAGGATGGACAGCGCGGTGACGGACTTGCCCGAGCCGGATTCGCCGACGATGGCGACCGTCTCGCCAGGGTTCACGGCGAAGGAGACGTCCTGCACCACGGGCGTGCCGTTGAAGGCGACGGACAGGTTTTCGACGGACAGGAGGGGCGCATCAGTCATTCAGGCGAATCCCATCCGGCCGCACGGCGGCCGGCGCCGCCAGACCGCGCGTGACGCCGGCGCACCCACGGCGCGGCGAAGCCAAGGCCGCGGACGGGTTCCCATCGCAAATCGCTTCGCGATTTCGATGGGGCCCGGATGCGGGCGCCCGGCGTCTGAGGGCATCTAACGATTCCCCCCGGGCAGCTTCCTTGGGTCAAAGGCGTCGCGCACCGCCTCGCCCACGAAGATCAGCAGCGTCAGCACGCCGCCGAGCACGACGAAGCCGGTGAAGGCCAGCCAGGGCGCCTGCATGTTGTTCTTGCCCTGCGCCAGCAGCTCCCCCAGCGAGGGCGAGCCGGGCGGCAGGCCGAAGCCCAGGAAGTCGAGCGAGGCCAGCACGGTGACGGAGCCCGACAGGGTGAAGGGCAGGAAGGTCAGCGTCGCCACCATCGCGTTGGGCAGGATGTGGCGCCACATCAGCGTGCGGTCCGGCACGCCCAGCGCGCGGGCGGCGCGCACGTAGTCCAGGTTGCGGCCGCGCAGGAACTCGGCGCGCACCACCCCCACCAGCCCCATCCAGGAGAAGAGCAGCAGGAAGCCCAGCAGCGTCCAGAAGGAGGGCTCGATCACGCTCGCCAGGATGATGAGCAGGAAGAGCTGCGGCATGCCCGACCAGATCTCGATGAAGCGCTGGAACAGCAGGTCGGTCCAGCCGCCGTAGTAGCCCTGCACGGCGCCGGCCGCGATGCCCACGATGCTGGCCAGGACCGTCAGCGTGAAGCCGAACAGCACGGAGATGCGGAAGCCGTAGATCACCCGCGCCATCACGTCGCGCGCCTGGTCGTCCGTGCCCAGCCAGTTGCGGGCCGAGGGCGGCGAGGGGGCGGGCCGGCCGAGGTCGCGCACCACGGAGCGGGCGTCGAAGCGGATGGGCGGCCAGACGACCGTGCCGCCGCGTTCGGCGACGTCGCGCGCGAAGTCGGGGTCGGCCCAGTCGGCGGTCACGGGCAGGCCGTCGGGCACCACGTCGGATTCCGCGTATTCTGTGATGACCGGGAAGAACCAGCGCCCCTCGACATGCGCGGCCAGCGGCCGGTCATTGGCGATCACCTCGGCGAAGAGGGTGACGAGGAACAGCGCGAGGAAGATCCAGGCCGAGACCCAGCCGCGGCGGTTGGCGCGGAAATTGGCCCAGCGGCGACGGTTCAGCGGACTCACCGCCGCGCCTCGAAGTCGATCCGCGGGTCCACCAGCGTGTAGGTGAAGTCGGAGACGATCTGCATCACCAGCCCCAGCAGGGTGAAGATGTAGAGCGTGCCGAACATCACCGGGTAGTCGCGGCGGATCGCCGCCTCGAAGCCCAGCAGGCCCAGGCCGTCGAGCGAGAAGATGATCTCCACCAGCAGCGCGCCGGTGAACAGGATGCCGATGAAGGCGGCCGGGAAGCCCGCGATGATGATGAGCATGGCGTTGCGGAAGACGTGGCCGTAGAGGATGCGCGTCTCCCCCGCCCCCTTCGCGCGGGCGGTCAGCACGTATTGCTTGTTGATCTCCTCCAGGAAGGAGTTCTTGGTCAGCATCGTCAGCCCCGCGAAGCCGCCGATCACGAGCGTGATGGTCGGCAGGGTGACGTGCCAGGCGTAGTCCGCCACGCGCTGCCAGAAGGGCCAGTCGGCCGAGCCTGACGAAGCCAGGCCGCGCAGCGGGAACCACTGCACGAAGGAGCCGCCGGCGAACAGCACCACCAGCAGCACCGCGAACAGGAAGCCCGGGATGGCGTAGCCCACCAGCACCACCGCGCTCGTCCACAGGTCGAAGCGGCTGCCGTCGCGCACCGCCTTGCGGATGCCCAGCGGGATGGAGATGAGGTAGATGATCAGCGTGCTCCACAGCCCCAGCGAGACGGAGACGGGCAGCTTCTCCAGCACCAGCTCCCAGACCGGGCGGTCGCGGAACAGGGAGCGGCCGAAGTCGAAGGTGGCGTAGCCCTTCAGCATCTCCCAGAACCGCACATGGGCCGGCTTGTCGAAGCCGAAGGAGCGCTCGATCTCGCGGATTATGGCCGGATCCAGCCCCCGCGCGCCGCGATAGGCGGAGCCGCCGCCCTCGCCCTGGCTGGGCTGCGGGCCGCGCACCTCGCCCCCGCCCTCGCCGGTGATGCGGCCCAGCGCCTGCCCCTCGCCGCGGATCTCGGCGATCATCTGCTCCACCGGCCCGCCGGGGGCGAGCTGCACCAGTGCGAAGTTGATGAGGATGATGCCGAACAGCGTCGGCACCACCAGCAGCAGGCGCCTGAGAAGATACGATGTCACAGGTTGCGCCGCGCCTCGGCCAGCGCGCGGTCCTTCGCCGCGTCCACCCACCAGTCCGACGGGAAGCCCAGCCCGTATCTCGGGTTGCGCGGCGGCCGCCCGAAGCGGTCCCAGAAGGCGATCCAGAAGGCGCGGTTGTGCCAGTTGGGGATGACGAAGTGCTGGTGCAGCAGCACGCGGTCCAGCGCGCGGGTGCGATGCACCAGCTCCTCGCGGTCGGGCGCGTTGATCACCAGCTCCACCAGCGCGTCAATGGCCGGCGCGCAGATGCCGCCGAGGTTGCGCGAGCCGGGCTCGGACGCCTTGCCGCACGCGAAGAAGTCGCGCTGCTCGTTGCCCGGGGACAGCGACTGGCCGATCACGTTCACCGTCATGTCGAAGTCGAAATTGTCCATCCGCACCTGGTATTGCGCGGGGTCCACCGTGCGGACCCGCGCCTCGATGCCCAGGCGCTGGAGCCATTGCACGTAGGGCAGCGCCACGCGCTCGAAGGTGGGCGTGTTCAGCAGGATCTCGAACTCGAAGCGCTGGCCTTGCGCGTTCACCAGGCGGCGGTCGCGCAGCGTCCAGCCGGCCTGGGCCATCAGCGCGATGGCGCGGCGCAGCCCCTCGCGGTTGTTGCCCGAGCCGTCGGTGACGGGCAGGCGGAACTCCTCCGTGAAGACGCGGGCGGGAAGCTGGGCGCGGAACGGCTCCAGGATCGCCAGCTCGCGGCCCGCGGGCAGGCCCGAGGAGGCCAGTTCGGAATTGGAGAAGAAGGAGGTGGTGCGGGCGTAGAGGCCGAAGAAGATGTTGGCGTTCAGCCATTCGTAGTCGAAGAGCTGGACGAGGGCCTCGCGCACCCGCGCGTCCTGGAACAGGGGCCGGCGCAGGTTCATCGCGAAGCCCTGCATCCCCGTCGGGCGCTCGTGGCGGATGGTGTCGCGCTGCACCAGGCCGCGGCGGACAGCCGGGAAGTCGTAGCCGGTGGACCAGTCGCGCGCCACGTTCTCCGTGCGGAAATCCACCTGGGCGGCCTTGAATGCCTCGAAGGCCACGGTGGCGTCGCGGAAGTATTCGTAGCGGATGCGGTCGAAGTTGTTGGTGCCGCGCCGCGTGTTCAGGTCGCGCGCCCAGTAGTCCTCGACGCGGCGGTAGGTGACGCCGCGGCCGGCCTCGAAGCGCTCGATGCGGTAGGGGCCGGAGCCCAGCGGCGGCTCCAGCAGCGGGCGGGCGAAGTCGCGCCCCTCCCACCAATGCTTCGGCAGCACGGCCATCTGGCCGAGGATCAGCGCCAGCTCGCGGTTCTCGTCGGTGCGGAAGCGGAAGGTGACGCGGCGCGGCCCTTCGGCGGCCACCGATTCCACGTCGCCCCAGTAGGCGCGGTAGAAGGGGCGGCCCTGGGCGCGCAGCGTCTCGAAGGTCCAGCGCGCATCCTCGGCGGAAACGGGGCGGCCATCGTGCCAGCGCGCCGATTCGCGCAGCTCGAAGGACACGCCCTTGCGGTCGGCATGCACCTCGATCGCCTCGGCCAGGTGGGCGTATTCGCTGCTGGCCTCGTCCTCGCTTTCCACCAGCAAGGGGTCGTAGATGAGGCTGGAGCCCACGGCCGGCGTGCCGCGCAGGATGAAGGGGTTGAAGCTGTCGAAGGAGCCCAGCGCGGTCAGCGCGACCTCGCCGCCTTTCGGCGCGTCCGGGTTCACCCAGGGCCAGTGCGGGAAGCCGGCTGGCAGGGCGGGCTCGCCGAGCAGGGACAGCGCGTGGGTGCGCACCGCCCCCTGCTGCGCGCGGGCGGTTCCGGCGAAGGCGATGAGCCCGGTGCCGGCGGCGAAGAGGTCTCGGCGCTTCATGGCCTGACTTTGGGGGTGCGGCGCTCAGCCCGCAAGCGCGGCCACCACGGCGGGCAGCAGCGCGGGGTCGCCCACCGCCACCACGTCGCCGGCGCTGCCCAGGCGCAGGGGGTTTCCGGCCCAGTCGGTCAGGCGGCCGCCGGCGCCTTCCACCACGGGGGCCAGCGCGGCCCAGTCCCAGGGCTTCAGCGTGTCCTCCACCACCAGATCCACCAGGCCCAGCGCCACCAGGCCGTAGAGGTAGCAATCCCCGCCCCAGGAGGTGCGCCGCGCGGCGCGCTGCACGGCGGCGAAGCGCGGGGCGGTGAGGGGCGTGAAGATGTCGGGCGAGGTGGAGGCGAGCTCGGCCTCGGCCAGCGCGGCGCAGGGGCGGGTGCGGACGGGCGCGCCGTTGAAGGTGGTGCCCTGGCCGGAAACGCCCAGCCAGCGCTCCCCCAGCACGGGCTGGTCGATCAAGCCCAGCACCGGCACGCCCCGGTGCAGCAGGCCGACCAGCGTGCCCCAGAGCGGGCGGCCGGTGAGGAAGGCACGGGTGCCGTCTATGGGGTCGAGCACCCAGAGCCATTCGGCATCCGCGCGCTCGGCGCCGTATTCCTCGCCCAGGATGCCGTGGCCGGGGAAGCGGGCGTGGAGGAATTCGCGCAGGGCGCGTTCGGCGGCGCGGTCGGCCTCCGTGACCGGCGAGGCGTCGCCCTTGGCCTCGACCAGCAGGGGCGAGCGGAACAGCGGCCGGATGGCGGCGCCGGCCAGCGCGGCCGCCTCATGCGCGGCCTGGACGAACTCGGCAGGAACGGAAACGCTCATGCGAATGGCACCCCTGTGTGGCCCTGCCGTGGCTCCGCCACGGCAGGATGAGCCGCGCTTCCAGGATGAAGTGCCCTTGAACCGGGGCCCCCGCGGCGCTTTTCCGCCTAGCGAAGCGCCGGCGGAAAAGTGTCGTGGGGTTTAGGGCAACGGCGCCGGGCTGGGCGACAGGGTGCGCAGGAAGGCGATGACGTCCGCGCGCTGCTGCGTGTTGTTGATGCCGGCGAAGGCCATGCGCGTGCCGGGCATGGCGCGCGCGGGGGCGGCGATGAACTCGTTCAGCGCCTCGTAGGTCCAGGGCTTGTCGGCCAGGGCGCGGTTCGCGTTGGAGTAGTTGAACCCCGCCACCTGGGCGTGGCCCTTGTTCACGATGTTCCACAGGTTCGGGCCCACGCCGTTGCGCCCGCCATCGGTGAAGGAGTGGCAGGAGGCGCAGACGCGGCCGGCCACGGCGCGGCCGTTGTCCACGTTGGCGGCGGCCAGCAGCGGGGCGATGGGCTCGATCGCCGGTGCGGCGGCGGGGGCCGCGGCCTGCTGCACGGCCGGCGCCTCGCCCACCTGGATCGCGCTGCGTTCGAGCCGCGTCGGATGCACCACCTGCTCGCCGATGATCCCGGCGCCCAGGAACGCGATCCCCGCGGTCAGCACCGCCGCGAATGCCTTGTTGACCTCCAGGCTCATGCCGGACCGACCCTTCCGCGGAATGGGCCGGGGCGCGAATTTGCGCGCCCTCCGGCCCTGGCTTAGACGTGCCTCACATAGACGCCAAAGCGCCATCCATCAACCGCCGCACGGACCAAGAATGACCACCATCGCCTTCCAGGGTGTCCCCGGCGCCTATTCCGACCTCGCCTGCCGCCACGCCTATCCGGGCTGGGCCACCCTGCCCTGCCCCTCCTTCGAGGCGGCGATGGCGGCGGTGCGCGAGGGCCGGGCCCAGCGCGCCATGCTCCCCTGCGAGAACTCGCTCGCCGGCCGCGTGCCCGACATCCACCGCCTGCTGCCCGATTCGGGCCTGTGGGTGGTGGGCGAGCATTTCGAGCGCGTGGAGCATTGCCTGCTGGCGCGGCAGGGCGCGACGCTGGCCACGGTCCGCCGCGCGCATTCGCACCCCATGGCGCTGGGCCAGGTGCTGAAGGTGATCAAGGAGCTGTCGCTCACCCCCGTGATCCAGGCCGACACGGCGGGCGCGGCCGAGATGGTGGCGCGCGACGGCACGCCCGAGGACTGCGCGGTCGCCAGCGCGCTCGCCGCCGAGGTCTATGGCCTGGAGATCCTGCGCCGCAACGTCGAGGACGCGGCCCACAACACCACGCGCTTCTACGTGATGTCGGCCCAGCCCGAGGCGCCGCCGCTGGAGGCGCCGAACCCCGTCACCACCTTCGTGTTCCGCGTGCGCAACATGCCGGCCGCGCTCTACAAGGCGCTGGGCGGCTTCGCCACCAACGGCGTGAACATGACGAAGCTGGAAAGCTACATGCTCGACGGCGCCTTCACCGCCACGCAGTTCCTGTGCGACGTGGACGGCCATCCGGACGACCCACGGCTGTTCCGCGCGCTGGAGGAGCTGCGCTTCTTCACGCGCGAGGTGACGGTGCTGGGCACCTACCGCGCCCACCCCTTCCGCGTGGCCCACAAGGAAAGCTGACGCCCTCCCCTTGAGGGAAGGGCAACGAAGCGGCCAGCAGCCCCGTTCTCCGGCCATCAGCGTCGAGGGGCAAGGGTTCGTGGCATCGGGTCGTGATGAGGAGGAGGTGCTGCCGCTGGCCGTGGAAACGGCCCGCGTGGAGCGCGTCCGGCGCGAGGGCGGGCGCGTGCGCGTCACGCTGCGCACCGAATCCATGCCCGCCGAGGTCACCGAAACCCTGGCGTCCGAACGCCTCGAGGTGGAGCGCGTCGCGGTGAACCGCACGCTCGACGCCGGCGAGGTGGCCCCGGAGCCCCGGCAGGATGCGGACGGCACCTGGATCATCCCCGTGCTAGAGGAGGTGCTCGTCGTCGAGCGGCGCCTGCTGCTGCGCGAGGAGATCCGCCTGGTCCGCCATGCCGGGAGCGAGACCGTGCGCGAGGTGGTGGCCCTGCGCCGCCAGGTCGCCGAGGTCGAGCGCCTGCCCCCCGCCGCCGACGCACCGTGAACCGCGAAGGAACCGTCACCATGGACCGCACCATCACCGCAGTGTTCGACTTCGAGGCCGAGGCGCAGCGCGCCATGGACGCGCTGGCCGCGCAGGGCTTCGCCCGCTCCTCCATGCGGATGCACCGCCAGGAGGCGTCCTCCACCACCGCCGACAAGGGCTTCTGGGAAAGCCTGGCCGACCTGTTCGTGCCCGAGGACGACCGCCACGGCTACGCCGAGGCCGCGCGCCGCGGCGGCACCGTGCTGGTGATCTCCGCCCCCGCCGACCGCATGGAGGCGGCGGCCGACATCCTGGAGGCCAACGGCGCCGTGGACCTGGACGAGCGCGAGGCCGCCTGGCGCGCCGAAGGCTGGAACGGCCGCGCCTTCGACACCTATGGCGGGGACAGCGTCATGCGCCGCGACGAGGGCGCGCCCGGCACGATGGCCAGCCGCGCGGCCGACGACGCGATGGGCACCAACATGAGCGGCGCGCGCCCGATGAACGAGGCGTCCAACCCGCCCGGCACCATGCTCTCGCGCGGGACCGACGAGGTGCTGGGCACCAACATCTCCGGCGCGCACCCGGAGAACGAGGGCGACCGCACGGGCACGCTGGGCGCGGGCGGCATGTCCTCCGGCAGCAACCCGCCGGGCACCATGCTGTCGCGCGGGGCGGATGACGCGCTGGGCACCAACATGAGCGGCGCGCGGCCGGAGAACGAAGGCCACCGCACCGGCGCCATGGGCATGGCGGGCGCCACGGACGGGCACCACGAGGCCATCCCGGTCGTCGAGGAGCGCCTGCGCGTGGGCAAGCGCGAGACCTCGCACGGGCGCGTGCGCATCCGCTCCTACGTCATCGAGACGCCGGTGGAGGAGCAGGTGACGCTGCGGCGCGAGACGGTGGACGTGGAGCGCCGCGCGGTCGACCGCCCGGCCACCGACGCCGACGCGCTGTTCAAGGACCGCGTGATCGAGGCCACCGAATCCGAGGAGGAGGCGGTGATCGCCAAGGAGGCGCGGGTGACCGGCGAGGTCGTGGTCCGCAAGGACAGCGACACCCGCACGGAAACGGTGCGCGACACGGTGCGCCGCACCGAGGTGGAAGTGGAGCGCGACGACGGCACCACCCGCAAGGCCTGAGCCTACCCGTCCGCGGGCGCTACAGCCCGCGGACGATCTCCACCCCGCCCGGCAGCGCCAGCCCGCGCTCGCGCAGGCAGCGCCGCCAGGCGGTGGTCTCGGCGATGCGCGTCTCCTCGCGGATGCGGGCCTGGTTCACCGAATCGGGCTGCGGGTTCGCCTGGCGCAGGATGCGCGTCACCTCGGGCGAGCGGCGGGCCTCGGCGCGGCATTCGGCCTGCGCCGGCGAGAGGCGCTCGCCCAGCACGTCGGTGGCGGGGCGCTGGGCGCAGGCGGCCAGGGGGGCGGCCAGGGCGAGCAGGATGATGGGCGCGTACCTCATGCGTGCAGCCAGTCCTCGATCAGTCGGCGCGCGATGGAATCCACGCGCGGGAGGGAGAAGCCATGCGCCTCGGGGGCGGCGATCTCGGCGCGGGTGAACCAGCGGGCGTCCTTCAGCTCCTCCGTGTCGAGCGCGATCGCCTCGCTCAGCCCCTCGGCGTGGAAGCCCAGCATGATGGATGAGGGGAAGGGCCAGGGCTGCGAGGAATGGTAGCCGACGCGGCCGACATGCACGCCCGTCTCCTCGAACACCTCGCGCCGCACGGCTTCCTCCAGGCTTTCGCCGGGCTCGACGAAGCCGGCCAGGGTGCTGAACATGGTGGTGGTGGGGAAGCGGTGCGAATGGCCCAGCAGGCAGCGGTCGCCGCGCACCACCAGCATGATCACGGCCGGGTCGGTGCGCGGGAAGTGCTGGGCGGCGCAGGCCGTGCAGGCCATGGCGTTGCCGGCGCTGCGCGGTTCGCAGGGTCCGCCGCAGACGCCGCAGAAGCGGTGCTTCACGCGCCAGTGCATCAGGCCGCGCGCGTGGGCCAGCACGCTGGCCTCGCCCGGCGGCAGCAGGCCGGCCACCGCGCGCAGGTCCTGGAAGGCGCCCATGGCGGGCGGCAGCAGGGGCAGCGGGTCGTCGGTGGCCGAGCAGTCCACGGCGAAGGTCGGCCGGCCCTCCCACAGGCCCAGGAAGGCCCAGGGGCCGCCGGCCATGCGAAGGGCGCGGGCGGCGTCGCCGGACAGCAGCACCGCCTCGGGCGCGCCGGCCTCGACATTGGCGAGCAGCGAGCGCGCGCGCCACACCGGGGCGAAGAGGGCCTGCGGGTCGTCGAGCGCGGCGGCGACGAAGCCGTCATCGTCGCGCCGGCCCGAGGCGCGGTCGAGCGGGGAGCCGGTGTAGGCGTTGGGGCGGCTGGCGGGGAAGGAGAGCATCGCGCCGGACCCTGCCATGCGGCGGCCTGTGCGTGAAGCGCGCCCCCTGCACGAGAGGCGCGAGGCCGAAGGCCAGCGCCGGCCGACCGGCGCCCCCACCCAGGATACGAACCGCGCACAAAGGATGCGCCCGCACGGCGGCCCACCCAAGAAGCGCGCCATCCAACACCAGAGGTGCAAAGCCGAAGGCCAGCGCCGGCCAGCCGGCACCCCCGCCCAGAACAACGACCGCCCATGCAGGATGCGCCCGCACCGCGGGCGCCGGCGCCCTTCAGGGCGGCGAAGCCAAGCCGCCGGAGGCGGCGCCCGGCGTAGTGGCGAGCCCTGGGGCGCGACGGGGTGGGGCCAAAAAAAACAGCCAGCCCCGCCGCCCGGCGGGGAGGGGGTTAAC
>JALHNW010000021.1 GCA_022843345.1 Rubritepida sp.
CTGGCCCGCCCTGCCCGAGGTGCCGACCTTCCGCGAGCTCGGGATGCCCGAACTCCAGGCCTCCTCCTGGGTGGCGTTGCTGGCGCCGGCCGGCACGCCCGCGCCGGTGGTGGCGCGGCTTGACGCGGCCACCCGCGCGGCACTGGAGGCGCCCGAGTTGCGCGCGCGCTTCGCCGATCTGGGGCTGGAGCCCTTCCCGGCCGGGCCCGACGAGCTGCGCGCCTTCCTGGCGCAGGAGATCACCCGCTGGCTCGGCGTGGTGCGGCGCGCGGGCATCCGGCTGGATTGAGGCGGGCTGAGACCACAGTCCGCGCTGATCGAGCCTCACCTGCGCCCGCTTGACCACCGCTGCCCATTCGCGCGTATCGGCCGCCACGAAGGAGGCGAGGTTGACCCCGCCCATGCCGGGCTGCTGCCGGCGCGTTTCGGCTGAGACGGTGGCGAACCGGGCGGAAGGGCCGCCGCCGGTTACTCCGGCTCGATCCCCGCCAGGGCAATCGCGCGTGCGTAGCGGACCCGCAGCTCGCGCGCGAATGCCGCGCAGTCGGCCAGGCTGAAGCGGCCGATGGTGTGGCCGAACTCCTCCAGCCGCTCGCGCATCGGGCTGGAGTTCAGCGCCTCGACCGCGAGGTCGTTCAGCCGCTGCTGGACCGGCAGGGGCGTGCCCTTGGGAACTGCCAGGCCCAGCAAGCCGGGCAGCGCCATCTCGGGGTAATACTCGGCGACGGAAGGCAAGTCCGGGAAGCGCGCCCATCGCTGGGCACGGGTGATGGCGATGGCGCGCACTTGGCCGGATTGCAGGAAGCTGTCGGCGGCCGAGGTTTCCTGGACGATGAAGTCCACGCGCCCGGCGATGAGGTCCGTCATCGCGCCGCCCACGGCGCGGTAGGGCACGCCCAGCAGCTGGATGCCCGCGGCCCGGTTGAGGATCTCCGGCGGCAGGCGGGAGGCGGTGTTGAAGTAGGCGAAGGAAAACCGCCCCGGCTCCGCGCGCGCCGCCGCCACCAGGTCGGGCAGGCTGCGCCAGGGCGAGGTGGGGCGGACGATGACGTAGCTGCCGGCCGAGCCGAACATGCCCACCACGTCGAAATCGGCCTCCGGGTCGTAGGGCAGGTTGCGGATCAGACTCGGGTTGGCGGCGTGCGTGCTGGTGGTGCACAGCAGCAGCGTGTAGCCGTCGGCCGGGGCGCGCCTGACCTCCATGGTCCCGATCACGCCGTTGGCGCCGGGCCGGTTCTCCACCACCACGGGCTGGCGGGTGGCGGCCTCGATGTGCCGGGCGCAGAGCCTCGCCGTGATGTCGCCCGAGCCGCCGGGGCCGAAGGGGACGATGATCCGCATCGGGCGGCTCGGGAAGGCGGGGTCCGCACGCGCGGTTCCTGCCAGGACGGCGGCGATGGCGAGGCCCCGGCGGGTGATGGCGGCAGGCGTCATGATTTGGCGTCCTTCCCTGGGCTAGCGGCCCGTGAAGCGGGGCGCGCGCTTCTCGACGAAATGGGCGACGCCCTCCCGGTAGTCCTCGGTGCCGCGGCAGCGCAGCGCCTCGTCCTCGGACAGGCGCGTCGCCTCGGCGAGGCCGTGGAACAGGGCGGTGTTGAGCTGGCGCTTGATGACGCGCTGGGAGCGCGGCGAGCACAGCGCCGCCATCTCCGCCGCGCGGGCCTGCACCTGTTGGTGGAAGCCCTCGCGCGGGAAGACGCGCACCAGGCCCAGGCGCTCGGCTTCCTCCGCCTCCACCGTGCGGCCGGAGAGCAGCAGGTCCGCCGCGTTCATCGGGCCGATCAATCGCGGCAGCAGCCAGGCGCTGCCATGCTCGGCGACCAGGCCGCGGCGCGCGAAGGCGGTGGTCAGCTTGCTGCCGGCCGCCATGTAGCGCAGGTCGCAGAAGAGCGTCAGGCAGAGGCCCACGCCGGCCACGGCGCCGTTGATGCCGGCCAGGACGGGCTTGGGGATGCCCATGATGTAGCTGTAGCGCTGCTCCAGGTCGCCCTCGCGTGGCGCGGGTGGTGGAGCGGGCGCTCCGGCGGCGGACCGGGAGAGCTGGCCCATCTCCGCCCCGGTGCAGAAGGCCCGTCCGGCGCCCGTCAGCACGATGACGCGGACCTCGTCGTCGCCGGCCGCCTCCCGGAGAAGGCTACGCAACCCCTCCTCCATGCCCGGCGTCCAGGCGTTCATCCGCTCAGGGCGGTTGAGCGTGATCGTCGCGACGTGTTCCTGCCTGTCGTACAGCAGCCCGTCCGGCGCCGTCATCGAACCATCTTCCCGCCTGCTTCCTGGACGGGCGCACTCTGGCATGCACCGGGGCCGGTGCGGCAGGGTTTTTCGCACCTGCATGCGTTTCCGCGTGCGCGAGATCAGGCGGAGGGCAGGTGTCGCCGGGGTGAATCCACCAGCGTGTAAGGACGCTTATCCACCTGAAATCGCTTGGCGGTGCCTGGCAGGCGATGCACCCTGGCTTCGGAACGGAGTGGGGAGGAAGCCCGGATGGACGCGGAAGCGCGCCGGCCGCTGGACGGCGTCACGGTGGTGGATTTCGGGCAGGTCTATCAGGGCCCCTACGCCACCTACCTGATGGCCATGGCCGGCGCGACGGTCATCAAGATCGAGCCGCTCGACGGCGAGCCGGTGCGCCAGCGCCAGGTGCTGGGCCCCGAAGCCGCCGCGCCCTTCGCCATGCTGAACGGGCACAAGAAATGCATCGCGCTGAACATCAAGGCGCCGGAAGGACAGGAGATCGTCCGCCGCCTCGCCCGCGACGCCGACGTGCTGGTGGAGAACTTCGCCCCCGGCGCGCTGGACCGCCTGGGCCTGGGCTGGGAGGCTATGCGCGCGCTGAACCCGCGGCTGATCTACGCCTCGGGCTCGGGATACGGCCTGTCCGGCCCCGACCGGGACAACCTGGCGATGGACGTGACCGTGCAGGCCGCCTCCGGCCTGATGAGCGTCACGGGCTTTCCCGATGGCCCGCCCGTGAAGGCCGGGCCGGCGCTGGTGGACTTCCTCAGCGGCGTGCACCTCTACGCCGGAATCGTCAGCGTGCTGTTCGAGCGCGAGAAGACCGGCCAGGGCCGGCTGGTCGAGGTGGCGATGCAGGAGGTGGTCTTCCCCGCCTTCGCGTCAAACCTGTCCTTCCTCTACGAGAACGGCCAGGTGCCGCCGCGCACCGGCAACCGGCATGGCGGCCTGGCCACCGCGCCCTACAACGTCTACCCGACGCGCGACGGCCACGTGTCCATCATCGCCATCAAGGAGGCGCACTGGCACAAGCTGCTGGCGGCGATGGGCCGGGAGGATCTGCGCGACGACCCGCGCTTTTCCTCCAAGGCGGCGCGCGTGCGCCACATGGAGGAGACGGACCGGCTGATCGCGGAATGGACAGCCGGCCTGTCGCGCGACGAGGCGATGGCGATCCTGCGGCGGCACAAGGTGCCCTCCGCGCCCGTGCGGGACCTGGTGGAGGTGGCGAACGACCCGCACATGCACGGGCGCGGCATGCTGGAATGGCTCGACCACCCACAGTTCGGGCGCTTGGTGGTGCCGAACAGCCCCATCATCTTCCACGACGCGCCGCGCGCGCGCGCCATGCCCTCGGCGCGGCTGGGCCAGCACACGGCGGAGGTGCTCGCGGGCCGGCTCGGCATGTCGGCCGGGGAGATCGGCGCGCTGGCACGGGGGGGCGTCATCGGCCTGGACGAGGGCGGCTAGGGGAACGACAGGGACATGGACATCGTCATCTCCCGCGAGGGGCGGGTGGGCATCATCGAGCTGGACCGCCCACCCTCCAACTTCTTCGACCTCGCGCTGATCCGCGACATCGCCGACGCGCTGGAATCCTTCGACCGCGACGACAGGTTGCGGGCATCCGTGCTGGCTGCGCGCGGCAAGGTGTTCTGCGCCGGGGCGAACTTCACCCAAGGGCCGTCCAGCGGGCCCAACATCTATGACGAGGCACTGCGCATCTTTTCTGTCCGCAAGCCGATCGTGGCCGCCGTGCAGGGGCCGGCCATCGGCGGAGGGCTGGGCCTGGCCATGGCGGCGGATTTCCGGATGACCTGCCCGGAGGCACGGTTCTCGGCCAATTTCGTGCGCATCGGCTTTCACCCGGGCTTCGGGCTGACCGTGACACTGCCCGAGGCCGCGGGCGCCGCGCAGGCCGCGCTGATGCTCTACACCGGGCGCCGCTTCACCGGCGAGGATGCCGTGCGGATGGGCCTGGCGCAGCAGCTCGTTCCCCTGGACGAGGTGCGCGCGGCGGCGCTGGCGCTGGCCGCCGAGATCGCCGAATGCGCGCCGCTCGGCCTCGCCGCCACGCGGGCGACGATGCGCCGGGGCCTGGCCGAACGGGTCGCGGCCGCCATGGCGCACGAGCGCACGGAGCAGATGGCGCTGCGCGACACGGAGGATTTCCGCGAGGGCGTGCAAGCGAGCGCGGAGCGTCGCGCGGCGAACTTCGCAGGTCGCTGAGGTTGGGGAGGATCGCGGTTCATCCCTGCTGACGGGAGGCCGACAGCGCAGGGCGGGGCGTCACTCCCTGGCCGAAGCCAACGACACCACCTGCGCTCACTGGCAAAAGGGAGGCAAAGATTGATCGCGGAGGACCAGAAGAGCATCCGGATCTGATCTGGTCCGACGACATGGCACGCGCTGAGTTGCGCCGCGCCATTCGGCTCGCGGCCGAACAGGCAGCGTTCCTGCGCAAGCGATGGGATGAGATTCAGGGTCGACCTGATGGACTTCCAAATCGAGGCGGCGTTGGAGCGCGGCCGACACGCACGCGAGCAGAAGCCGCGGGCGCGCGGCGCACGCCATGACCGCCGGTCGGGACGGGACGTCGTGACGTTCAACAATGGCTGCGCCTTCGGCTTTCCGCCCTGCCTCGCGCAAGGCCTGGAAGCGGCTGCCGAGGAGCGGCTCGCCCAAGTCGCGGTTTTGGGTGCGGGCACCGGACTTCATTGGGAGGTGCTGGACGTGGACCTCTCCGTCGCCGGGCTGCTGCTGGGCCTGTTCGGCACGCGCGCGCACATTGCACGGCTGGCCGGGCAGGCGAGGTCTCCGGCCAAGGCAGCGGCGGCGCGGGGCGCCACTTGGGCGGCATGGGGCAGGAGATCCTGCTGGAGGTGGTGAGCGACAGCCCCATCGCCGTCTCCTTCCTCGCCGAGCGCACGATTATTCCTGCCTTCGGCATCGAGGGCGGCGGGCCGGGCGCCCCGGGCGAACTGCGCATCAACGGCGAGCGCGTGGACCCCAAGCGGCAATACGTGCTGCGCCAGGGCGAGACGGTGCTGATGGCGACGCCGGGCGGCGGCGGGCACGGCCGGGCGTAGCGCCGGCCGTGTTGGCCATCCGGCTGTGCCTCCACGGCTCCCAGTTTCATCCCGCGCCGCGCGATGGTCATGGATAGGTTGGCGGCCCTTGCCTCACGAGCCAGCTGGACGCACGGAGGCTTGATGTCTGCGTGGCCGAGGCCGTACTTCCAGCGGGCCAAACCCAATCCCCTCGTGTCGGGAGGCTTGCCCTGGCGGGACATCGGAGCACGATGACAGGATGGATGGAGCGCATCCCTCAGCTGGGGCGCCACGCCATGTCTCCATGCCGGCCCGTCACTCCGGCCGCAGGTTCGCTGCTCGCACCACCGCGCCCCACTTCTCCGAATCGGCGGCGATCAGCGCGCCCAGCGCCTCGGGCGTTGAGGGCGCGGGGTCGGCGCCCATGCCGGACAGGCGGGCGCGGATGGCGGGTTCCTCAAGCACCTCGACCACTGCGCGATTCAGTGCGGCGATCATCGCGGGCGGCGTGCGCGCAGGTGCGGCCAGCGCGACCCAGAAGGTGCCCATCACCTGCGGGAATCCGGCTTCGGCAAAACTGGGGACGTCGGGAATGGATGGCACGCGCGCCGTCGTCACCGCCAGCGCCCGCAGCCGCCCGGCCGCGGCATGGGCGGCGCCGGAAGGGATCTGGTCGAACAGCATGTCCACCGTGCCGGCCAGCAGGTCGGTCAGCGCGGGGCCGTTGGAGCGATAGGGCACCTCCTGCCAGGTGATGCCCGCCGCCTGCTGGAACAGCGCGGCGAACATGTGGGACGACGAGCCGCTGCCGCCGGTGGCCAGCGACAGCCGGTTCGGTTCCGCCCGCGTCAGCGCCACCAACTCCGCCACGCTGCGCGCCGGCACGCGCGGATGAACGATCAGGATGTTGCCGGTGTCATAGATCTTTGACACTGGCGCCAGGTCTCGCAGGGTGGAGAAGGCCAGGTTGCGGTACAGCCCCGGGTTCACCGCGAAGACGCCCGCTGTGGCCATCAGCAGCGTGTGCCCGTCCGGCTCGGCGCGCACCACCGTCTCGGCGCCGATGTTGCCGTTGGCGCCAGCCCGGTTCTCCACGATCACCGGCACGCCCAGCTTCTGCCCCAGGCGCTCGCCCAGGACGCGGGCGATCACGTCCGTCACGCCGCCGGCGGCGAAGGGCACCACCAAGCGGATCGGCCTGCCGGGAACCGGCTGGGCCTGGGCGGCACCGGCCAGGAAAGGGATAGCCAGCAGGGGGCGGCGTGGCGTCATGGCAGTGCGTCTCCGGCCAGTTGAAGCAGGGTGGCATGGCTCGTGGGGTCCAGCGGCACGCCGTGCGCCAGGGAATCGCGCCGCGCGGCGTGGCGGCGATCACCGGGCAGCCGGTCGTTGCCTGCATCGGCCAGCGCGGCGCAGAGCGCCTCCATGCGCGCCCCGAATCCCGCCGCGGGGTCCACCAGCAGCAGGAAATGCCCGCCCAGCGAGGTGGTGGCAGTGCCGGCCGGCGAGGCATCCTCGAAGGCGAAGGACGCGCCGGTCAGCGCGGCAGCCAGGACTTCCACCATCACTGCCAGCGAGGCCCCCTTGGGCCCGCCGAAAGGCAACAGCGCCCCGCCTTCCAGGATTGCCTTAGGGTCGGTGGTAGGCTGGCCGTCGGCGTCGCAGCCAACGCCCGGCGGCACCGCGTGTCCGCGCTGCGCCGCCAGCAGCACGTCACCCTGCGAGACGATGGAGGATGACTGGTCCCACACCAGCGGCGGCACGTTCGGCCGCGGGGCCGCGAAGCCCATGGCGTTGGTGCCGGTGACCGGCCGTCCGCCGCCCCAGGCCGCCATGCGCTTCTTGCTGTTCACGCAGGCGAGGGCGACGAAGCCCTGCTCCGCGAAGGGCTCGATGTCGGGCCACAGGGCGGAGAAGTGGTGCGAGTTGCGCGTCAGCAGCAGCGCGGCGCCGGTGGCGCGCGCCATCCTCATCAGGCGTTCGCGCTGCGCGGCGATGACGGGCTGTACGAAGCCGCGCCTGGCGTCCACCGTCAGGGCCGCCGGCCGCTCGTCGATCACCGCGGCCACCGCCTGCCCATCGGCCCAGCCGATGCGCAGCGAGTTCACCAGCGCCGGCAGGCGCAGCAGCCCGTGGCCCCTCACCCCGTCGCGCTCGCAGGCGGCCAGGCCGGCTGCCACCGGCCCGGCCTGGGCCGGCGCCATCCCGGCACGTTCCAGCGCCTGCGCGACGAGCCGCGCCAGCGCCTCGACGGGCAGGCGGATCGTCACCGGTTCGGCGGCGCGTAGAGGATGCCGCCCTGGGTGTGCAGGCGGTTCATCCCGCGCTCCAGCCCGATCGGCGTGTTGGGCCCCAGGTGGCGCTCGAAGATCTCGCCGTAGTTGCCCAGCGCCTCCACCAGGCGCAGCCCGTAGTCGGCCGGGGCGCCCAGCAGCGGGCCCAGGCTGCCGTCGGCGCCCAGCAGGCGGCGGATGGCCGGGTCCTGGCTGGTGCGGAACAGCTCGCGCGCATTGGCGCGGGTGATGCCCAGTTCCTCCGCGTTCACCAGGGTGAAGAAGGACCAGGCGACGATGTCGAAGAAGCGGTCGTCGCCGTGGCGCACCGCCAGGCCCAGGGGCTCCTTCGAGATGCGCTCGGGCAGGATCAGGTGCTCGGCCGGGTTGGGCAGGGTGGTGCGCTGGGACGACAGGATGGTGCTGTCGAAGGTGATGGCGTCGCAGCGGCCGGCGCCGTAGGCCTGCGTCAGGTCGGCCCGGTTCTCGATCACCAGTGGCGTGAAGCGCAGGTTGCGGGCGCGCATCCAGTCGGTGATGTTCAGCTCGGTCGTCGTGCCCGGCGGCACGCAGATGGTGGCGCCGTTCAGCTGCGCCGCGCTGGTGATGCCCGAGTTGCGGCGCACCATGATGCCCTGCCCGTCGTAGAACACCGTGGCCGGGAAGTTGAAGCCCAGCTGCGCGTCGCGCTGCATGGTCCAGGTGGTGGAGTTGGTGGCGACGTCCACCTCGCCCGATTGCAGCGCCGGGAAGCGCGCCTGGGTTGAGAGCGGCACGATGGTGACGCGGCTGGCGTCGCCCAGCACCATCACGGCGATGGCGCGGCACAGGTCCACGTTGAAGCCCTGCCACTCGCTGCGGCTGTCGGGCGCGCCGAAGCCGGGGTTGGTGGGCCCCTGCACCGCGCAGCGCAGCGTGCCGCGGGCGCGGATGGCCTCCGCCGTGCCGCCCGCCTGCGCCTGCGCCGCCGCGGGCCAGGCAGCGGCCAGCCCCAGGGCCGCGAGGCCCGCCATCGTCCAACGCCTGATCATTCCCGTTTCTCCTCTCACAGCACGCCCTTGGTTTCGTCGCCGCGCAGCTCCGCCAGCAAGGCGGGGTCGTCGTAGCGGCCGAGGGTGAACAGCGGCGCATAGGCGGGGCGCGGCGCGCCCTGCATCCAGGCCGCACAGAGCGAGCCGGTGGCCGCAGCCGCCATGGTGCCGAACCCCGAGAGCGCGCCGGCCATGAACACGCCCGGCGTGCGCGCGGGGCCGATCAGCGGCCAGTTCTCCGGCGTCATCGGGTACCAGCCGCCGTAATGGCGCGCGCCGCGCGGCAGCCGGCCGACATAGGCCTTGAGCGAGGGGTTGAGGCGCGAGGCGCCGCGCAGCACCACGTCGGGGAAATGCGGGTCCACCGGCGGCTCGGCGGCGCGCGGGTCGCCGGGGGCCCGGTTGTAGGCCCAGCCCAGCTTGAGCCAGGTGCCGCCGTCGCCGCCCTCGGGCCGGCAATGGATGGCGCCGGGCAGCGGGCCGGCCAGCGGCGCGCTGGCGGGGTCGGAGAGCAAGATCTCCCGCTCCTCCTCCGTCCAGTCCAGGGCCTGCCCGTCGAGGTCGATGGTGAAGGGCATGTCGCGCGGGATGGCGCGCTCGCGGTCCTCGAAGGCGATCTTCTGCTGGAACACGTTCACCAGCGGCACCTCCTCGCCCAGCATCTCCGCCACCTCGCCGAAGAAGGGGCCGGCGGCGTTGACGATGCGGTCCGCCCGCAGCGCCGTTCCGTCCGTGAAGCGCAGCGTGAAGGGCGCGCCGCCCTCGATGCCGGCGAGCGTCGCGCGCAGCAGGCGGCCGCCGGCCTCGCGGATGCCCTCCAGCATCCAGGCGCCCATCCCCTGGCCGCTGATGTCCCCGGCGCGGCGGATGTGCAGCACCGTCCGCACGTCATGCGCCCAGGAGGGGAAGGTCCGGCGGATCAGCGCCTGGTCGGTCAGCACGTCCACGCCGTCCGGCGCCGCCTCCCAGTCCGCCGAGAGCGGCGGCTGGTAGCCGATGCCGGAAGCGCGATCGTGGAAGCGGATGCGGCTTGCGGCGCCCTCGCCGTAGCCCCGGCGCAGCTCGGCATACAGGTCCTGCGGGTCCTCGCGGCGCGTCACCAGGGCGTAGCCGCGCCGCGTCATGTGCAGGCGGTTGCCGCTCTCGCGCGCGATCTCCTCCATCAGCGTGATGCTGTCATCCGTGAATTGGCGCATCACCGGGTGGGGCCACCAGTTGCGGTAGTTCTCGCCCGACTGGGCGGAGGTCATGGCCATGGGGTCGCCCGCATCCACCAGCACCACGCGCGCCACGCCCTTGCGAGCGAGGTAATGCGCCACGGCGATGCCGATGCTGCCGGCGCCGATCACCGCCACGTCCGTCGAGTCCACCTGTCGCTCTCCCGCTTGATGTATCCAATCCTATTTGTATTGCATAACTCCGTGCAAGCCTTAAGGTCAGGGCTGCGCGAGGCGGAGGGAGCGGCATGGCCGACGTGGTGGTGGTGGGCGGCGGAGCGATCGGCTGCGCAGTGGCCTGCTTCCTTCGGATGCGCCCCAGCCCACCTCGCGTGACGGTGATCGAGCGCGACCCCTCCTACGCGCTGGCCTCCACGCCGCGCGCCTCGGGCGGGGTGCGGCGGCAATTCTCCTGTCCGGAGAACATCCAGCTCTCCAATTTCTCCATCCCTTTCTTTGCGGATTTCGCCGAGGCAATGGCGGTGGAGGGCGAACGTGCCGACATCAACTTCCGCCAGGGCGGCTACCTCTTCGTCGTGGATGGCCGCGGCACGAGGCTGCTGGAGGAGAACGCGAAGGTGCAGCGCGCCCATGGCGTGCGGCTGGACCTGCTGGACCGCGCCATGCTGCGCGACCGCTTCCCCTCCATGGTGGTGGATGACCTGGAGCTGGCAGTGCACACGCCCGAGGATGCCTGGGTGGACCCGCATTCGGTGCAGCAGGGCTTCCGGCGCAAGGCGCGCGCCCTGGGCGCCGAGTTCCTGGCCGAGGAGGTCACCGCCATCGAGCGCGACGGCCCCCTGGTGCGGCGGGTGCGCTTCGCCTCCGGTGGCGAGGTGCCGGCCGATTGGGTGGTGAACGCCGCCGGCGCCTGGGCCGATACGGTCTGCGCCATGGCCGGCATGCAGAGCCCCATCCGCCCCATGCGCCGCTTCGAGCACTACTTCGAATGCGACACCGCCATCGAGCCCCTGCCCTATGTGAAGGACCTGGACCGTCTGGCCTTCCGCCCGGAGGGGCGCGGCTACACCGGCGGCAAGCCGGACAGCGACGAGCCGCGCGGCTTCAACTTCGAGGTGGACCATGGCTATTTCGAGCGTGTGGTCTGGCCCGCCCTGGCCGAACGCTTCCCCGCCTTCGAGCGCACGAAGGAGAAGTCGGTGATGGCGGGCCTGTACGACCAGAACGAGCTGGACGGCAACGCCATCATCGGCCCCTGGGCGGAGTGTCCCACCTTCCTCATGGCCGCCGGCTTCTCCGGCCACGGGCTGATGCACGCGCCCGGCGTGGGGCGCGCCATCGCCGAGCTGATCATGGATGGCGGCTTCCGCTCCATTGACCTCGCCCGGCTGGGGTGGGATCGCGTCGCGCGGGGCGAGCCGTACCGCGAACGCGGCATCCTCTGACGCAGGGAACGGACCGCATGGAGGGATCGGGCTTCACCACCGGCGCGCTGGCCACCGCGCTGCGCGCCGACATCGCCGAGGGCCGCCTGCTGCCAGGTGCGCCGCTGCGGCAGGAGGAGCTGGCGCTGCGCTTCGGCACCAGCCGCATCCCGGTGCGCGAGGCCCTGCGCACCCTGCAGGCCGAGGGGCTGGTGGACTACTCGCCCAACCGCGGCGCCACCGTCGCCATCGTCACCGATACCGAGATCCAGGAGATGCTGGAGGTGCGCATCGCGCTGGAAAGCCATGCGCTGCGCCTGGCCATCCCCAACGCCGCCGACGCCGATATCGCCGCCGCCCGCGCCATCCTCGCCGAATACGACGCCGCCCCCTCACCCGAGAGCTGGGCGGCGATGAACTGGCGCTTCCACTGGGCGCTCTACCTGCCCTGCGAGTGCCGCCGCCTGCTGGACGCCATCGAGCGCAACTTCAAGCATTTCAGCACTGCCGCGCGCACCAAGATCTCGGCGCTGGCGGGAAAGGACCGGCCGCAGCGCGAGCACCATCGCCTGCTCGACCTGGTCGGGCGCGGCCGCGCGGATGACGCGGTGGCGCTGCTGACGGAGCACATCCGCGACACCCAGCGCTCCATCCGCGCCACGGGCCGCGCAGGCTAGGGATTGGCGGTGATGCCGGCGGCGCGGATCACCCGCGTCCACCTCTCAAGGTCGCTCGCCACCAGCGCGGCGTAGGCCTCCGGCGTGCTGCTGCGCGGGGCGGCGCCCAGCGCCTCGATGCGAGCCACCACGGCCGGGTCGCGCAGTGCCTCCCCTGCCGCCGTGTTCAGCCGGCGTAGGATCGCTGGGTCGGTGCCGCGCGGCGCGTTCATGCCAGCCCAGGAGGTGCCTTCCATCTCCGGAAAGCCGGCCTCAGCGGCGGTGGGCACCTCGGGCAGAGCCGGGTGGCGCCCGGGGGTCGTCACCGCCAGCGCGCGCACGCGCCCCACCCGTAGGTGCTCGGCCGAATTGGGGATCTGGTCGAACATCAGATCCACATGGCCGGCAATGACGTCGGCGATGGCCGGGCCGTTGCCCCGATAGGCGACATGGGTGATGTCGGCGCCGGTGAGGTGGCGGAACAGCTCGCCATACAGGTGCGTGGTGGTGCCGGTGCCGCCGGAGGCGAAGGAAAGGCTGCGCGGCCGCGCCAGCGCCATGTCGCGCAGTTCCGCCAGGGAGCGCGCCGGCAGGGCTGGGCGCGCCACCACCACATGCGCCGTCTCCCACAGCAGCCCCACTGGGGCCAGCCCGCCGGGGATGTCGAAGGTCAGCCCCTGGTACAGCGCCGGGTTGATGGTGACCAGGTTGTTGGTGGCCAGCAGCAGGACATGGCCATCGGGATCGGCCCGCGCCACGCGCTCGGTGCCGATGGTGCCGCCGGCGCCGGTGATGTTCTCGACCAGCACGCGCTGGCCCAGCAGGGGGGTCAGCGCCTCGGCCAGGATGCGCGTCAGCGCGTCGCTGCCGCCGCCGGCTGCGAAGGGCAGCACGAGGCGGATGGGGCGCTGCGGCCACGGCGCCTGCGCCCTGGCCGGCAGGGCCGCAAGCCCGCCTGCGAGGCTTGCCAGGGCAGGTGTCACAAGGGCGAGCAGGCCGGCGTGGAGCGCGTGGCGGCGGGACCGGGTCATAGCAAGGCTCCGAGAAGCGTCCTTGATGGATACAATTTCTCCAGATTTTCGCCAATCAATTTCCGCCGTTCCCGACATCTCCCGCGGCGATCATCCGCACCACCAGGACGCTCCCCGCCTCGAAGGCGCGCAGCGCGGCGCCGGTTGTGCCCGCCGGCCCGCCCGGCCGCCTTCAGCGCCGCAGGGTCGGCTCGGGACGTGAGGAGCCTACGCGACGCGCACGCGAGGGACGGCAGGCGCGGCCCAGGCCAGGCTCCAGCGCCAGGCTGCGCGAACCATGGCGGGCGGCATGCACCCCCGCGGCCAGCGCCGCGCCCATCTGGCCGCATCTGACCAGCAGCAGGTCCGCGTCCATCACAGGCTCATGAGCGCGGCGTTGCCGCCGGCGGCGGCGGTGTTGGTGCTGGTGCTGGTGCTGCGCTCGGCCAGCAGCATGTCGGGCGGGTAAAGGCCATCCGCGCCGGGGCGCAGCACGGGGCAGATCGGCCCTTCGCCCGCCGCAAGTTCGCGCAGCAGGGCCAGGAGGGCGGCGCCGTCGCCGTCGAACAGCACCGCGTCGGCCGCGCCGCCCACGCGCACCCGCGCGGCCAGGGCGGGCGGCAACCAG
>JALHNW010000022.1 GCA_022843345.1 Rubritepida sp.
CGCCCAGCTGCACCGCGCGCGCCCGCGGCGCGTCGCCGAGGCGCCGCCGGAACGCCTCGGCATAGCCCGAGCAGTCGGTGTTGTGGCCGATGCGCCGGCCCTGCCGCAGCACCACCGTGTTCACCGCGCCCAGCGCGCGCGCCTCGTCCGACAGCTCGTGCAGCAGGGGCAGCACGGCCTGCTTGCACGGGTGCGTGATGTTCAGCCCGGCGAAGCCCATGCGCTCGGCGGCCAGCAGCAGCTCGGGCAGCGCCTCCACCCCCAGGCCCAGCGCGGACAGGTCTATGCGCTGGTAGAGCAGGTGGAGGCCCTGCGCCGCGCCCTCCGCCATCTGCATGGCCGGCGTCAACGAGGCGCCGATGCCCTGCCCGATGAGGCCGAGCAGCACGGTGCGGGGTTCGGTGGTCACGGGGTCGGTTCCTCGGGCAGAATGCTCTTGCGCCGGATTGTACTACCCGGTACGTACACGTCAACGACAGAAGCGGGCCGCACCCGACGACGACCGAACCCGCGTCCCTTCAGGAGAGGAAACCGCACCCATGAACATCCTTCGCCGCGCCATGGGCGCCGCGCTGCTGGCCACCGGCCTGGCCGCGCCCGCCATGGCCCAGACCGCCTTCCCGGGCACCCGCCCCGTCACCATCGTCGTCGCCTGGGCGCCCGGCGGCTCGACCGACTTCGTGGGCCGCGTGCTGGCCCAGGCGATGAGCGCCACGCTCGGCGGCTCGGTGGTGGTGGACAACCGCCCGGGCGCCTCGGGCACCGTCGGCCACGCCTCCGTCGCGCGCGCGCGGCCCGACGGCTACACGCTGCTGCTGGGCGTGAACTCCACCTACGCCATGTCGCGCCACCTGTTCCCGCAGCGCGGCTACGACGACGACACGGCCTTCGCCCCCATCGGCCGCGTGGCGCAGTCGCCCATCTTCTTCTGCACCAACCCGCAGACCGGCGTGACCGACCTCGCGGGCCTCGTCGCCCGCGCCAAGTCGCAGCCGGGCCGCATGTCCTACGGCTCGTCGGGCGCCGGCTCCTCGGCGCACCTGGCCACCGAGATGTTCCTGCGCGACGCCGACATCCGCGTGGAGAACGTGACCTACCGCGGCGGCGCGCCGGCCGTGCAGGCGCTGATCACCAACGAGGTGCAGATGGCGATGGTGGACGGGCCGACCGCCCTGCCGCTGATCGCGGCCAACACCATCCGCTGCCTCGCGGTCTCGACGCTGGAGCGCAACCCGCTGGCGCCGCAGATCCCCACCTTCGACGAGAGCGGCTTCCGTGGCTTCCAGGCCACCTCCGACTTCGCGCTGCTGGCCCCGGCCGGCACGCCGCCCGACGTGGTCGCTCGCCTGGAGACGGCGATGCGCGCCGCCATGGCGAACCCGGAGACGCTGGAGCGGCTGCGCAGCGGCGCCATCGTCCCCACCGTCGGCACCGCCGCCGAGTTCCCGGCCTACATGCGCGCCGAGAGCCAGAAGTGGGCCGACGTGATCCGCCAGCGCAACATCACGCTGGAATAGCACCGCCACGGACCCCTCCCGGCCCTGCCGCGGAGGGGTTTCTTCCATCGCAGGGGGCACCGCCATGTCCGAACCCGCCATCATCGCCGTCGCCATCACCGGCTCGGTCCCGCGCAAGAAGGACAACCCGGCGCTGCCGGTGACGGTGTCCGAGCAGGTGGAAAGCACCCACGCCGCCTTCGAGGCCGGGGGCACGCTGGTGCATGTCCACGTCCGCAACGACGACGAGACGCCGTCCTCCGACCCCGACAGGTTCGCCGCCTTCCAGGACGGTGTCCGCAAGCACTGCCCCGGCATCATCGTGCAGTTCTCCACCGGCGGGCGCGGGCGCGAGCTGGCGGCGCGGGGTGCCATGCTGCACCACCGCCCCGACATGGCTTCGCTCGCCACCGGCAGCGTGAACTTCCCCACCATCGTCTACGAGAACCCGCCCGCCTTCGTGCGCGAACTGGCCAGCACCATGCGCGACCTGTCCATCAAGCCCGAGATCGAGGTGTTCGACCTCGCCATGCTCACCAACACGCGCATGCTGGTGGATGAGGGCCTGCTGTTGCCCCCGCCGCACGTGCAGTTCGTCTTCGGCGTGAAGCATGCCCTGCCGCCGCGCGAGGACATCCTGGACTTCGAGCTCCAGCTGATGCGCGAGCTGCTGCCGGGCGCCACCTGGACGGCGGCCGGCATCGGGCGCGACCAGTTCACCGTGGCGCGCTGGGCGCTGGCCCGCGGCGGCCACGTCCGCACCGGGCTGGAGGACAACATCCGCCTGGACCGCGACACGCTGGCCCCCTCCAACGCCGCGCTGGTGCGCCGCACCGCCGAGCTCTGCGCCGAAGCCGGCCGGCCCGTCGCCACCGTGGCGCAGGCGCGCGCCATCCTGGGCCTGCGCCCCCACACCACCACCATGGGAGAAGCCGCGTGATGCGCGACGAGATCATCCCCTCAGACCACGGGCAGCACCCGCCGCCGGTCACGCCGATCTACAAGACCAGCGTGTTCCGCGGCCCGCGCATGCCGCTGCTGTCGCTCAACGGCTCGCTGTCCGAGCTGACGGGGCCGCGCTTCGGCCACGGCGCGATGGGCGCGCTGGACAACGACCTGTACCGCAACTTCCAGCACGGCGGCGAGCCGATCGGCGAGCGCATCATCGTCCATGGCCGCGTGCTGGACGGCAACGCGAAGCCCGTCGCCGGCGCGCTGGTGGAGTTCTGGCAGGCCAACGCGTCCGGCCGCTACCGCCACGTCAATGATCGCTTCGAGGCGCCGGTGGACCCCAATTTCGGCGGGTGCGGGCGCACCGTCACGGATGACGAGGGGCGCTACCACTTCCGCACCGTGAAGCCCGGCGCCTACCCCTACCGCAACGGGATCGGCGACTGGCGGCCCTCGCACATCCACTTCTCCGTCTTCGGCACCGCCTTCGCCCAGCGCCTCATCACCCAGATGTATTTCGAGGGCGACCCGCTGATCCCGCACGACAGCATCCTGAACACCATCCCGGACGCCGCTGCGCGCACGCGGCTGGTGGCGAAGCTCGACCTCGCCGCGCAGGTGCCGCAGCATACGCTCGCGTACCGTTGGGACATCGTGCTGCGCGGCCACCGCTCGACCCTGTTCGAGAACCGGCTGGAAGGGAACTGACCATGTTCACGCCAGATAGCCTGGGCCGCCTGCCCGAGACGCCGTCGCAGACCGCCGGCCCCTACGTCCATATCGGCCTGATCCCCCGCCAGGCGGGCTTCGAGATCTTCGCCGACGACGTCGGCGCCGCCCCCCTGCCGCCGGGCGAGCCGGGCGAGCGCATCCGCGTGGAAGGCCGCGTGCTGGACGCCACCGGGGCCCTGGTTCGCGACGCGTTGGTGGAGATGTGGCAGGCGAAGGCCGACGGCTCGCACGGGCTGTTCTTCCGCACCGGCACCTCCTTCGAGACGGGTTTGTGGTCCTTCGACACGGTGCGCCCCGGCGCGGTGCCGGCGCGCGGCGGCGCGGCCCCCATGGCACCGCACCTGTGCCTGTGGCTGGCGGCGCGCGGCCTGAACCGCGGGATGCACACGCGGCTGTACTTCGGCGACCGCGAGGAGGCGAACGCCGCCGACCCGGTGCTGCGCTTCATCGAGCAGCCGAACCGCCGGGCCACGCTGGTCGCCGCGCGCACGGAACGCGACGGCGTGCCGGTCTTCACCATGGACATCCGCCTCGCCGGGGATGGCGAGACGGTGTTCCTGGACGTCTGATGCGCCGGTCCATTGCCACCGTCTGCCTGTCGGGCACCCTGCCCGACAAGCTGGAGGCCGCGGCCTCCGCCGGCTTCGACGGGGTGGAGATCTTCGAGCACGACCTGCTGACCTTCGAGGGCACGGCGCAGGAAGCGGGCTGGCTGGCGCGCGACATGGGCCTCTCGGTGGACCTGTTCCAGCCCTTCCGCGACTTCGAGGCGATGCCCGAGCCCCAGCGCTCCCGCAACCTCGACCGGGCGGAGCGCAAGTTCGACACCATGCAGGCGCTGGGCGCGCGCACCGTCCTCGTCTGCTCCAACGTGCAGCCCCACGCGGTGGACGACCCCGCCCGGGCGGCGGCCGACCTGCACGAGATGGCCGAGCGCGCCCATCGCCGCGGCCTGCTCATCGGCTACGAGGCGCTGGCTTGGGGCACCCACGTCAAGCGCTGGCGCCAGGCCTGGGAGATCGTGCAGGCCGCCGACCACCCGGCGCTGGGGCTGATCCTCGACAGCTTCCACACCCTGTCCCTCGGCGACGACCTCGACGGGCTGGCGGAGGCGGTGCCGGCGGAGAAGCTGTTCTTCCTCCAGCTCGCCGACGCGCCGCGCCTGTCCATGGACGTGCTGTCCTGGTCCCGCCACCACCGCTGCTTTCCCGGCCAGGGCGAGCTGCCCGTCACCGCCTTCCTGCGCGAGGTGATGCGCGCGGGCTACGCCGGGCCGTTGAGCCTGGAGATCTTCAACGACGAGTTCCGCGGCGCCCCCTCGCGGCGCACCGCGCGCGAGGCGCTGCGCTCGCTGGTCTGGCTGGAGGAGCAGGCCGGCCTGTCCACCCTCCCTGCCCTGCCGGCGCTGCACGGCGTCGAGTTCGTGGAGTTCGCCGTGGACCACGCGGCCCGCGAGGCGCTGGGCGGCTTCGTCTCGCGCATCGGCTTCCGCCGCGCCGGCACCCACCGCTCCAAGGACGTGGAGCTGTGGCGCAACGGCGGCGCCAGCCTGGTCCTCAACGCCGAACCCGATTCAGCGGCCGCCGAGCGCTTCGCCCTGCACGGCCCCGGCGTCTGCGCCGTGGCGCTGCGCGTGGACGACCCGGCCCGCGCCGTGGCGCGTGCCGAGGCGCTGCGCTGCCCGACCTGGAGCGAGCGCCGCGGGGAGGGCGAAAGCGACCTGCCCGGCATCCGCGCCCCCGACGGGCTGCTGTTCCACCTGGTGCGCGATGCCGCGTGGGAGGGCGACTTCGTGCTGGATGGCGAGACGCAGGGCCCGCTGCTGGGCGTGGACCACATCGCCCAGGCGGTGACGCCGGACATGATGGACAGCCTGGCGCTGTTCCTGCGCGCCGTCTTCGGGCTGGAGCCCGAGCCGCTGCTGGAGCTGCCCGACCCGTACGGCCTCATCCGCTCGCGCGCCTTCAGCGACCCTGGCAGGCGGGTGCGGATGCCGGTGAACGTGTCGGAATCCGCGCGCACCTCCACCGGGCGCTTCGTCTCGGCCACGGCGGGTGCGGGGGTGCACCACGTCGCCTTCGCGGCCGCCGACATCTTCGCGTCCCTGGCCGACGCGCCGCCGCTGCTCGACATCCCGGCCAACTACTACGAGGACCTGGACGCGCGCCTGGGCCTGGACGCCGACGAGCTGGCGCGGCTGGCGAAGCGCGAGTTCCTGCTGGACCGCGACGCCGCCGGCAACCTGTTCCGCCACGCCTATACCCCCGCCTTCCTGGAGCGCTTCTTCTTCGAGGTCCTCCAGCGCGACCCCGGCTACCAGGGCTTCGGCGCCGCCAACGCGCCCACCCGCATGGCCGCCCAACGCGCCCGCCCGCCGGCGGGCTGGACCTGACGGCGCGCGCCGCTACCCTGCCCCCCAAGGGCATGGAGGGACGCATGGCGCGCATCGGGTTCATCGGCTTGGGCAACATGGGCGGGCCGATGGCGCGCAACCTGGCCAAGGTGGGGCATGAGGTGCTGGGCTTCGACCTCAGCGCCGCTGCCGTCTCGGCAGCCGGCGTGCCGGCCGCCGCCTCCGCCGTGGAGGCCGCGACGGGGCGCGACGTGGTGATCACCATGCTGCCGGCCGGCCAGCACGTCCGCGACGCCTGGGCCGCCATGGGCGCGGCGGCGGGGGACGCGCTGTGCCTGGACTGCTCGACGGTGGACGTGGAGACGGCGCGCGCCGTGGCACAGGGCCGGCGCATGCTGGACGCCCCGGTCAGCGGCGGCACCATGGGGGCGGAGAACGCCACGCTCACCTTCATGGTCGGCGGCGCGGACGCCGATTTCGCCGCGGCGCGCCCGGTGCTGGAGGCGATGGGCCGCACCATCGTGCATTGCGGCCCGCCCGGCGCCGGCCAGGCGGCGAAGCTGTGCAACAACATGCTGCTGGCCATCAGCATGATCGGCACCTGCGAGGCCTTCGCGCTCGCCGAGAAGCTGGGGCTGAGCCACGAGGCCCTGTTCGAGGTGTCGTCGAAATCCTCCGGCCAATCCTGGTCGCTGACGACCTACTGCCCCGTGCCTGGCCCGGTGCCCGGCTCGCCCGCCAACCGCGGCTACGCGCCGGGCTTCGCCACCTCGCTGATGCTGAAGGACCTCGGCCTGTCGCAGCAGGCGGCGGGCGCCAGCGGGGCCAGCACGCCGCTGGGCGCCGCCGCGCTGGCGCTCTACCAGCGATTCGCGCGCGAGGGCGGGGCGTCGCTGGACTTCTCCGGCATCATCCGGATGATCCGGGAAATGGATCCGCCACCCCCTCCGGCAGCGGCACCCGCGCCACGTTCAGCGTGAAGCCCACCGCGACGTAGAAGCCGCAGGCGCCCAGCAGCTCGGCGCAGCCGCGCTCGCCGAACAGCGCCTTGCAGCGGTCGAACACCGCATCCGGCACGTCGCCCTCGTCCACCAGGGCGCGGGCGAAGTCGTGCACCGCGGCCTCGTCCTCCGCCATGCCCTCGGGGCGCCGGCGCAGGCGGATCGCCTCGACGATCGCGGACGCCAGGCCGCCTTCCAGCGCCAGCCGGGCATGGGCGTACCACTCGTACTTCGCCCGCCAGCGCGCGGCGGTGACGATGATGGCGAGTTCCGACAGCCTAGCGGGGAAGCTGGTGCCCCAGCGGATGGTGCGGCCCACCTGCTCCATCCGCGCGGCCAGCTCGGGCGCGTGCAGCCAGGCGTTGTACGGGCCTTTCACGCCGCCGCGCGCGCCGGCGGCGATGGCGGCCGCCACCTCGCGCTGGCGTTCGTCCATCGCGGCGTCCGTCAGTTCCGTGAAGCGTGGCATGGCGTTTCCCCCGTGGCGTTCGGCGCTATCCTGCCCGCTCAGGGAGGAAGCGCCAGATGGCCATCCGCAACGTGCTGTTCATCATGTGCGACCAGCTGCGCTGGGACCACCTGCATCATGCCGGGCATCCGCGCATCCGCACGCCCAACCTGGATGCGCTGGCGGCGCGCGGCGTGCGCTTCGCGCAGCACTACGTGCAGTCGGGCATCTGCGGGCCGTCGCGCATGTCGTCCTACACCGGGCGCTACGTCGCCAGCCACGGCGCCACGCACAACCGGGTGCCGCTGTCGGTGGGCGAGGTCACGCTCGGCTGGCACCTGCGCTGCTCCGGCCGCACCCTCGCGCTGGCCGGCAAGACGCACGTCCTGCCCGACACGGCGGGGATGCGCCGCCTGCTGCTGGACGGCCAGGACGAGCTGGCCGTGCTGCTGCGCGAAGGCTGGTTCACCCTGCTGGACCGCCACGACGGCCACCATGCCGAGACGCAGTCCGCCTACGCCCATTGGCTGCGCGCCCAGGGCTACGACGGCGCCGACCCCTGGACCGACCACGTCATCAGCGTCACCGACCCCGATGGCTCCATCCATTCCGGCTGGAAGATGCGCAACGTGAGATGGCCCGCACGCGTGCGCGAGGAGCACAGCGAGACGGCCTACACCACCGACCACGCGCTGCGCTTCATCGAGGCGCAGGGCGAGGCGCCCTGGGTGCTGCACCTCTCCTACGTCAAGCCGCACTGGCCCTACGTCGCGCCCGTGCCCTACCACGCCATGTACGGCGCCGAGGACTGCCTGCCCGTGCAGCGCCACCCGGACGAGCGCGGCCCCGGCATCCACCCGGCGATGCGCGAGTTCATGGAGGAGGAGGTCGCGCGATCCTTCCAGCGCGACGACTGCATCGCGACGGTCCGCCCCGCCTACCAGGGCCTCGTCACCCAGCTGGACGACCATCTCGGCCGCGTCTGGGCGCTGCTGGACCGGCTGGGGCGGTGGGAGGACACGCTGGTCCTCTTCACCTCCGACCACGGCGACTACCTGGGCGACCACTGGCTGGGCGAGAAGGAGCTTTTTCACGACTGCATCCAGCGCGTCCCGATGCTGGCCGCAGCCCCCGGCGCGCCGCGGGGCGTGACGGTGGAGCGCTTCACGGAAGCCGTGGATATCGTGCCGACCATTCTCGACGCGCTGGCGCTGGACGGGGCGGAGCACGTGGTGGAAGGCCGCTCCCTCATGCCCTTCCTGCGCGGCGAAACGCCTGCCGAATGGCGCCAATACGCGATCAGCGAGCTGGACTGGACCTTCCGCGGCGCCCGCCGCCGGCTGGGCTTGCCGTCCGGCCAGCACCGCGCCTTCATGATCCGCGACGCCGAGTGGAAATACGTCCATTGGTCGTCCGGCCTGCCGCCCCAGCTCTTCGACCTGCGCGCCGACCCGGCGGAGTTCCAAGACCGCGGCACCGACCCCGCGCTGGAGCCCGTGCGCGCGCGGATGCGCGAGGCGCTGTGGGACTGGGCGAGCCGCCTGAAATGCCGCACCACCCTCACCTGGGCGGAGGCCGAGTTCCGCACCGACCGGCACAAGGCCGCCGGCGTGTTCTACGGCGAGTGGTAGCCGAAGGCATCCTCAGGCGTTGGCATGGGAAAGGAGTTCGCCCATGCGCCGCATCGCCGCCCTGTCCCTGCTGGCCGCCCTGCCCGCCGCTGCGCCCGCGCAGGCCCATGTGAAGTGGTTCGAGGCCTACGAGGTCTCCGCCGAGCCCACCGCCATCCCCACCGTGCTCGGGGTGCCGGCCTTCTGGCTGGGCATCGCCCTGGTGCTGGGCTTCTTCCTGGCGGTGGCCCTGCTGGAGCGCCGCGGGGCGGGCGGCGCCGTGCTGCGCGGGCTGGACGTGGCCACCACCCCCCTGCGCCTGGGCGCCGACGCCTTCCTGCTCGCGGTGTTCGGCGCCTTCTTCGTCGCGCTCTACGCCATCGGCGGCACCTGGCTGACGCCGGAGCTGCGGACGGAGCATGGCTGGGTGCCCTGGGTGCAGCTGCTGGTGGCGCTGCTGCTGGTCGCGCGCCGCACGCGCGTCGTCGCCGCGGGCGTGATCGTCGGCCTGTGGGCGATGACGCTGACGGAATACGACCTGTTCCACCTGCTGGACTACCTGGCGCTGGGCCTGGGCATCGCGGGGTTCCTGGCGCTCTCCGCCCTGCCGGACGGGGCCTGGCATCGCCGCCGCTTCGGCGTGCTGCGGATCGGCGTCGCGCTCGGCCTCATGTGGTCGTCCATGGAGAAGTTCGCCTACCCGCAATGGTTCCTGCCGCTGCTGGAGGAGAAGCCCTACCTGGCCTTCGGGCTGGATTTCGGCCCCTACACGACCATGGCGGGCGTGGCGGAGTTCACGCTGGGCTTCGGCCTGCTGTGGACGCCGCTGGTGCGCCGCCTCTCGGCCGCGGCGCTCTTCGTGCTGATGTTTGCCGCCGTCTATCCGTTCGGCCGCGTGGACATGATCGGGCATGCCACCATCCTCGCCGCCCTGCTGGTGGCGGTGGCCGACCCCGAGCGCGGCGCGCCGCTGGCCATGCCCGTGGAGTCGCGCTGGCGCGTGCCGCTGGTGCCGGCCGCGCTGGGGGCGATGCTGGCCGTCACCATGGGCTCCTACTGGGGCATGCACCACCTGATCTACGACCGCGCCGGCGAGCGCTTCGCCTGGCTGCGCGCCGACACCCGCCAGGCCGCGCCGGGCGGCCTGTGGCGCGGGCAGGAGCACTACCACGGCCATGGGGCGGAACCGGCCCAGGCCGCGCCGCGCCGCCTCATCGCGACGCAGGAGGCGGCGGCGGAGGCCGCGCGTTCCTACGCCGAAACGGGCGAGGACCCGGGCCTGCGCCGCATCGCGCAGGACATGGTGGCGGCGCACGAGGCGCGGCTGGCGGAGCTGCGCGCGCTCGCCCCCGGGCCCAGCGCCGCCGTCAGGTAGCGGCGCCCACCGCGTGGTAGGAGCGGCCGAAGTACATCAGCGCGCCGCTCGAATCGGGGCCGTGGCGCACGGCCTCGATCTCGGCGAACAGGACGCTGTGCGTGCCCTTCACCAGCACCTCGCGCACGCGGCAGTCGAAGCTCTCGACCGCCCCGTCCAGCACGGGCGAGCCGGTGACGAGGCGCGACCAGGTGCCGACGTTGAACCGCTCCTGCCCTTCCAGCCCGGTGATCCCGGCGAAGGCGTTGCTGATCTCCTCCTGCCCCGCGGCCAGCGTGTTCACGCACAGCACCATGTTGCGCAGGAACACCGCGTTGGAGGAGGCGGCGCGGTTCAGGCAGACCAGCAGGGTGGGCGGGCTGTCGGTCACGCTGCACACGGCCGAGGCGGTGAAGCCCGCCCGCCCGCCCTCGCCATCGGTGGTGACGACGTTCACCGCCGCCCCCAGCCGGGCCATGGCGTCGCGGAACTCCTGGCGCTCGATGGGCAATGCGCGTCTCCTCAGCAGGCAGCGAAGCGGATGCGCTCGACCTGGGCGCTGAAGCGCGCGCGGGTGTCGTCCGTGTCGGTGCCGATGGCGATCTCCTGGAGCGGCGGCGCCTCCCCGCCGAAACTTTCGCGCCAATGGGCGGCGAGGTCCACCCGCTCCTCGAACCATCGCCCGTTCGGCGTGGTGGCGGGGCGCAGCACGCGCACCCGCCCGAGGCCACCCATCCAGGGCGAGTAGAAATGCGGCGGCTCCTGCCCCGTGCCGCCCCAGGCGTAGATCAGCACGGCGCGCGGCAGCCGGTGCCCGCCCGCCTGGGACTGGGCCAGCGCGTGCTGCGAGCGGGTCACGAAGCCCGCGCGCGAGGGGAAGGCGCTGAACCCCACCGCCAGCGACACCGCCCGGTCATCCCCGCCACGCCGCGTCAGGTCGGTCGGCGGCGGGCCGAGTTCCACCCGCCAGCGCCAGGACAGGCAGGCCGCCGCGCCCTCGACGCGCCGCCAGATGAAGGAGCCGGCGCCCTCCCCCTCCAGCGCCACCCCGTCGGCGGTGGCGCGGAAGCGGGCGGGGCGGATGCCGTCATACTCGCCATGCGTCCAGCCTGCGGCGCCCAGGGACGCATCACCCTGGGCCAGGGCCGGCGCGGCCAGCATGGTCATCCCGGTCAGCATGGCGCGTCGGTGCATCATGTTCCAACATGGCTGGCCTGACACGAATCGCCAAGGGAACCACCATGCCCGAGATCACCCTCGACGCCGCCGACGGCAGCGGCCGCTTCGCCTGCCACGTCGTGATGCCCGCCGCCAACCCGGCCCCCGCCGTGGTGGTGATCCAGGAGATCTTCGGCGTGAACGCGAACATGCGCGCCATCTGCGAATGGGTGGCGTCCATGGGCTTCATCGCCATCGCACCCGACCTGTTCTGGCGGCAGGAGCCGGGCGTGCAGCTCGACCCCGACGCCGGCCAGGCGCAGTGGGAGAAGGCCTTCGCGCTGATGAAGGCGATGGACCAGGATGCGGCGCTCCTCGACATCCAGGCGGTGATCAACCACGCCCGCGGCATGGCCGGCAGCACCGGCAAGGTCGGCACGATGGGCTTCTGCCTGGGCGGGCGCATGGCCTTCAAGGCGGCCATCGGCACGGATGCGGACGCCAACGTCTCCTACTACGGCGTGGGGCTGGAGGGGCTGGTCGGCGCGCCCCTGCGCGGCCCCGTGCTGGTCCACATCGCCGAGAAGGACCACTTCGTGCCCGACGCCGCCAAGGCCGCCATCCAGGCCGCGCTGGAGGGCGAGCGCGACGCGACCGTGATGGTCCATCCGGGCGTGGACCACGCCTTCGCCCGCATAGGCGGCAAGGCCTATGACGGGCGCGCGGCGACCATCGCGGGCGGGCGCTCGGCGGAATTCCTGGTGAGGCACCTCGCCTGATCCGAGCGGCCATGGCAGCCTCCCTCCCAAACAGGAGGAACGACGCCATGACCACCCGCCGCGCACTCATCGGTGCCGCCCTCGCCATGCCGGCCCTCGCCGCGCAGGCGCAATCGGGGCAGTTGCGCTTCATCGTGCCCAACGCCCCGGGCGGCACCAGCGACATCCTCGCGCGGCTCATGGCGCCGGAACTCGGCCGCGTCCTCGGCCAGACGGTGATCGTGGAGAACCGCGCCGGCGCCGGCGGTAACATCGGCCTGGACCTCGTCGCCAAGGCCGCGCCGGACGGCAACACGCTGATCATCCTGGACGTGACGACGATCGCCACCAACCCGGCCTTCTTCCCCCGCCTGCCCTTCCGCACGGCGGATTTGGCGCCCGTCTCGATGGTCGTCTACGCGCCCTACATCCTCGGCATCGCCAACGCGCTGAACATCGCGGATGCGCGCGCCTTCGAGGCCTGGGCGAAGGCCAATGCCGGCCGCGTCAACGCCGCCAACTCGGGCAGCGGCACCGCCAGCCACCTGTCCCTGGTGATGCTGGCCGAGGGCTGGGGCATCCAGGTCACGCACGTGCCCTATCGCGGCGGAGCGCCCGCGCTGCTCGCCGTCTCGACCGGCGAGGCGACGATGACGGTGGCCGGCGCCACGCAATCCCTGCCACTGGCGACCGATGGGCGGATGCGCGCCATCGCCGTCACCGGCCCACGCCGCCTGCCCCAGCTGCCCGAGGTGCCGACCTATCGCGAGCTGGGCTGGAACGGGCCGGATGCCGGCACCTGGCAGGGCGTGCTGACCACCGCCGGCACGCCGCGCCCGCGCGTGGATGCGC
>JALHNW010000023.1 GCA_022843345.1 Rubritepida sp.
AGGTCCCGGCGCAAGGCCGGCAGGTCGCCGGGGCCGGCGCGCAGGGCGACGACGCCGCCGATCGGCCGCGCCCACTCGCTGGTCCAGTAGCGCTCGAAGCGCGGCAGGGCGGCGGAGGCGGCGGGGCCGGTGATGGTCAGGTCCAGGTCGCGGAAGTTGAACTGGGCGGAGGCGTCGAAATACTCGTCGCCGATGTTGCGCCCGCCGCCGATCACCAGCCCGCCATCCGCGATCCAGACCTTGTTGTGCATCCGGTGGTTCAGCCGCCAGCCGGCCCAGAGGAACTCCGCGATGTCGCCCAGGGCGCCGCAGGAGCGCAGGTGGAACGGGTTGTACAGCCGCACCTCCACGCAGGGATGCGCGTCCAGCGTCAGCAGCGCTCGCTCGGACTTGCGCACGTAGAGGTCGTCCAGCAGCAGGCGGACCTTCACGCCGCGGTCGGCGGCGGCCAGCACCTCCGCGCTCAGCAGGGTGCCGGTCACGTCCTCGTGCCAGTGGTAGTATTGCAGGTCCAGGCTGTGGCGGGCGGCGCGGGCGCTGTGCACGCGCAGCGCGAAGGCGGCGAGGTTGTCCGAGACGAGGGCGACGCGCGCCTCCTCCGCCACGGCCGGGCCGTCGCGGTCCATCACGGCGCCTGGCGCCAGCATCCCCGTATCCGTTGCCACGGGGAAAGAAGCCCGCACATGGGCGGATGGTTGCCGACGCGGCGCTTCGGGGAATGAATGGGGCGATCGACGGGACTCGAACCCGCGACATCCAAGACCACAACCTGGCGCTCTACCACCTGAGCTACGACCGCCGCACGGGGCGCGGGATACCGCCCGCGCCGGCCGGGGTCAATCCTCCCAGCGCGTCGTGGTGAAGGCGGCGGGCAGCAGCAGCTTGCTGTCCTGCGTCGCGATGTAGGGGCGCACCTTGCCCAGGTAGTCCAGCCAGGCCTGCACCTCGAACAGCGCCTTGCGGCGGGCGGCGCGTTCCTCGAAGGATTCGTAGGCCCACATGTGGACCACCTGGTTCAGCGGCCCGAACTCGGTGGTGTACCAGCCCACCAGGCGGCCCAGGATGGGCTTCTGGATCGCCAGCCCTTCCTCCGCATAGGCCTTCACGTAGTGGCCGATGGTGCCCGGGTGCATGGTGTAGGTGCGCTGCTCGACGATCATGCGGGAATCCCCCCCTTTCGTTGCGGGGGAACCCTGCACCGTCAGGCGGGGCGCGCCAAGGCGGCGCCCGTGCGCGCCGCCATCCAGGCGCCGATGCGCGACAGCGCCTCGCGCAGCACCGCCTCGTTCTTGCAGAAGGCGAAGCGGGCGTAGTGGGCGGGCGCGTCGGGGCCGCTGTAGAAGGCGGTGACGGGGATGGCTGTCACCTTCGCCTCCTCCGTGAGCGTGCGGCAGAAGGCGACGTCATCGCCGGTGAAGCCGATCGAGCGGATGTCGGCGGTGATGAAGTAGCTGCCCTGGGCCGGCAGAACGGCGAAGCCCAGCGCCTTCAGCCCCTCGGACAGCAGGTCGCGGCGCGCCTGGAGCTGGCCGGACAGGCCGGCGAAATAGGCGTCGTCCTTCGCCAGCCCCACCGCCACCGCGCGCTGGAGGTTGGGCGGCGTGGTGAAGGTGAGGTTCTGGTGCGCCTTGGCGACGTTGGGCTGGAGGCTGGCGTCGCAGGTGACGTAGCCCACCTTCCACCCGGTCAGGCTGAAGGTCTTGCCCGCGCTGCCGATGCGCATGCAGCGCGCCCGCATCCCGGGCAGCGTCATCAACGGGATGTGGTTCCAGCCATCATAGGTCAGGTGCTCGTACACCTCGTCGCAGATGGCGTAGGCGTCGTGGCGCTCCAGCAGCTCGGCGATGAAGGCCAGCTCGGCCGCGGTGAACACCTTGCCGGCCGGGTTCATCGGCGTGTTGAGCAGGATGGCCTTGGTCTTCGGCCCGAAGGCGGCGGCGAGTTCGGCGCGCGGCAGCTCCCATTTCGGCGGCGTCAGGCGCACCAGGCACGGCACGGCGCCCAGCAGCCTCACCACCGGCAGGTAGGTGTCGTAGAGCGGCTCCAGCAGCACGCATTCGTCGCCGGGGTTGAGCACGGCCATCAGGCTGGCGGTGATCGCCTCCGTGGCGCCGGAGGTGACGACCACCTCGCGGTCCGGGTCCACCTCGTTGCCGTAGAAGCGGCGGTTCGCCTCGGCCACGGCGCGGCGCAGCTCGGGCACGCCGGTCAGCGGCGGGTACTGGTTGCGCCCGTCCTTCAGCGCGGCGGCCGCGGCCTCGATCACGTCCTCCGGCCCGTCATAATCGGGGAAGCCCTGGCCGAGGTTGATCGCGCCGTGCTGGACGGCGAGCGCCGACATGACGGTGAAGATCGTCGTGCCGGTGGCGGAGAGGAGGGCGTTCTGCGGCTTCATGCCCCTCATTCTGGGGTCGGATGCCGCACCCGGCAATGCGTGCCTTCCGCATGGGCAGGCTGCATCCGTTTCGGGCGGCGGGCGGGGCGCGGCCCCGCATTTCCCGGCCGGGGCCATGATTGCGCCCGCACGCCGCGGCGTGCCATGAAGCGGTGCGCCGCGTGGGCTGCGCGACTCAAAGGGACCCCGTGCGGCACGCATCGCGCGGGGCCGACGGGAAACCAGCGGGCCGAACAGCCACCCGCGCCAGGCACAGACGGATGCGATGAAGAAGATCGAGGCCATCATCAAGCCCTTCAAGCTCGACGAGGTGAAGGACGCGCTGCACGAGATCGGCCTCCAGGGCCTGACGGTGATCGAGGCCAAGGGCTTCGGCCGCCAGAAGGGCCACACGGAGCTGTACCGCGGCGCCGAATACGTCGTGGACTTCCTGCCGAAGGTGAAGATCGAGGTGGTCTGCGCGGACGACATGCTGGAACGCGCGGTGGAGGCCATCACGGCCGCCGCCCGCACGGGCCGCATCGGGGATGGCAAGATCTTCGTGAGCGACATCGCCGAGGTCATCCGCATCCGCACCGGCGAGCGGGGCGAGGACGCGGTCTAGGCCGCAGCAGTTCAGCCGCAGGCTGGCCCCAGGGTTGCGTCCCGGGCCCGCCCTGCGGCCGCCGCGCAAGGTGCGCGGTGAGGGATCCAGGGACGCAAGACACGGGACAGAGACAAGCGATGGCGAGCAATTCCCCCGAGGCCGTGGCCAGGATCATGGACATGATCAAGGAGAACAGCGTCGAATACGTTGACTTCCGGTTCACCGACCCCCGCGGCAAGTGGCAGCACACCGCGCAGCACGTCTCCACCGTGGAGGCGGAGGTGTTCGAGCAGGGCATCATGTTCGACGGCTCGTCCATCGCCGGCTGGAAGGCGATCAACGAGTCCGACATGATCCTCATGCCCGACACCGCGAACGCCTGCATGGATCCCTTCTCGGCCAAGCCGCAGCTGATCCTGTTCTGCGACATCATCGAGCCCTCGACGGGCCAGCTCTACGCGCGTGACCCGCGCGGCACGGCGAAGAAGGCCGAAGCCTACGTGGCCGCGTCCGGGATCGGCGACACGGTGCTGGTGGGCGCCGAGGCCGAGTTCTTCGTGTTCGACGACGTGAAGTTCGGCACCGGGGGCAACTTCGGCTCCTACCGCCTCGACAGCATCGAGGGCCCGGGCGCGAACATGCGCGACTACCCCGAGGGCAACATGGGCCACCGCCCGCTCGTCAAGGGCGGCTACTTCCCGGTGAACCCCGTGGACTCCGAGGTGGACCTGCGCGCCGAGATGCTCTCGACCATGATCGAGATGGGCATCCCGGGCGAGAAGCACCACCACGAGGTCGCGCAGTCGCAGCATGAGCTGGGCACGCGCTTCGGCACGCTGCTGACGATGGCCGACCAGATGCAGATCTACAAGTACTGCGTCCACAACGTCGCCCATTCCTACGGCAAGACGGCGACCTTCATGCCGAAGCCGATCTACGGCGACAACGGCTCGGGCATGCACACCCACCTGTCCATCTGGAAGGACAAGAAGCCGATGTTCGCGGGCAACGGCTACGCGGACCTGTCGGAGATGTGCCTCTACGCCATCGGCGGCATCATCAAGCACGCCAAGGCGCTGAACGCCTTCACCAACCCCTCGACCAACTCCTACAAGCGGCTGATCCCCGGCTTCGAGGCGCCCGTGCTGCTGGCCTATTCCGCCCGCAACCGCTCCGCCTCCTGCCGCATCCCCTACACGACCAGCCCGAAGGCCAAGCGCGTCGAGGTCCGCTTCCCCGACCCGACGGCGAACCCCTACCTCTCCTTCGCCGCGCTCACCATGGCGGCGATGGACGGCATCAAGAACAAGATCCACCCCGGCGAGCCGATGGACAAGGACCTGTACGACCTGCCGCCGGAGGAGCTGAAGGACATCCCGACCGTCTGCGGCTCGCTGCGCGAGGCGCTGGGCGCACTCGCCGCCGACCACGAGTTCCTGCTGGCCGGCGACGTGTTCAGCAAGGAGCAGATCGAGAGCTACATCGAGCTGAAGTGGGGCGAGGTGTACCGCTTCGAGCACACCCCGCATCCGGTCGAGTTCGAGATGTACTACTCGGCCTGAACCGGGCCGCACCGGGCGCCGCCGCGGGGAACCGCGGCGGCGTTCGCGTTTTCAGTCCGCCCTGATGCCCTTCTGGCGGATGACCGGTTCCCACTTCGCGATCTCGGCGGCCAGGAAGGCGCTGGCGCTCTCGGGCGTGCTGTCGGGCACCACCTGCATCGCCAGTTCCGTCAGCCGGTTGCGGACCGCCGCCACGCCCAACGCCCGGTTCACGGCCGCGTTCACCGCGCGCAGCGTGGCCGGCGGCGTGCCGGCCGGCGCCATGACCATGTGCCAGGTGTAGGCCTCGAAGCCCGGCATCCCCTGCTCGATGAAGGTCGGGATGTCGGGCGCGATGGCGCTGCGCTCGCGCGTCGCGATGGCGATCGCGCGCATCTCGCCACGCTGGATGTAGGGCAGCGCGGAGGCCGCCACGTCCACCATCAGCGGCACCCGCCCGGCCAGGACGTCCGGCATCGCCTGCGCCGAGCCGCGGAAGGCCACGTGGTTGGCCTCCAGGTTGCCGGCCTGGGACAGGAACATCTCGGTCGCCAGGTGCAGCGCGCCGCCATTGCCGCTGGAGGCGTAGTCCACCCGCCCCGGATTGGCGCGCAGGTGGGCGATGACGCCCTGCAGGTCCCGCGCCGGGAAGCGCGGGTTGACCATCATCACCATGGGGATCTGGCCGACCAGCGCCACGGGGGCGAAGTCGCGCACCGGGTCGAAGGGCATCCGGTCGAACAGCGCCTTCACCACCGCGTGGCCGATGGTGGTGTAGAGCAGGGTCTGCCCGTCCTTCGCCGCCTTCGCCACCACGTCCGTGCCGATGATGATGCCCGAGCCGGTGCGGTTCTCGATCACCACGCGCTGCGGCAGGGCCTTGGACATCTCCTCCGCCACCACACGGGCGGGGATGTCGGTGGGCCCGCCGGCGGCGAAGGGAACGACCAGGCGCACCGGTTGGGTGGGCCATTCGGCCGCATGGGCCTGGGAGGCGAAGGGCAGCAGGCCACCGAGGGCGAGGGCGTGGCGACGGCGCATGGGCAAATCTCCGGCTGAGGACCTGCGCCGTATCTAGCGGCGTCAGCCGGCGCTTTCGAGCCTCCTGCCCGAAGCGGCGTCGAAGATGTGCAATGATTCCAAGGGCAGGACGAGGCCGAGGCGGCCCTCGCCATGCAGGATGCCGGGCAGGCGCGCGGTCAGCGGGCTGCCATCCGCCAGGCGCGCGTGCAGCACCGCCTCGCTGCCCAGCGGCTCCACCAGCTCCACCACGGCCTCCAGCCCGCCCATGCCGGGGCGCAGGTGCTCCGGCCGGATGCCGATGGTCACGCCCTGCCCGTCCGTGCCCATCCGCCCGGGCATGGGCAGCGCCAGCCCGCCGGCCAGCGTCGCGACGTGCCCGCCATGGCCGAGCGTGGCGGGGATGAAGTTCATCGCCGGGCTGCCGATGAAGCCGGCGACGTAGGTGTCGGCGGGCTTGGCCCAGATCTCCATCGGCGTGGCGATCTGCGCGGCGTGGCCCTGGTGCATCACCACCAGCCGGTCGCCCAGCGTCATCGCCTCCACCTGGTCGTGCGTCACGAACAGCGAGGTGACGCCCAGGCGCTTCTGGAGCCGCCGGATCTCGGCGCGCATCTGCACCCGCAGCTTGGCGTCGAGGTTGGACAGCGGCTCGTCGAACAGGAACAGCTTGGGCTCGCGCACGATGGCGCGGCCCATGGCGACGCGCTGACGCTGGCCGCCCGAGAGCTGGCGCGGGCGGCGCTCCAGCAGCGCCTCGATTCCCAGCAGGCGCGCGGCCTCGCCCACCCGGCGCTCGATCTCGGGCTTGGGCAGGCCGCGGATCTTCAGCCCGTAGGCCATGTTCCCGAAGACCGACATGTGCGGGTAGAGCGCGTAGTTCTGGAACACCATCGCCACGTCCCGGTCCGCCGGCTCCAGCCCCGTCACGTCCTGCCCGCCGATGACGACGGCGCCCGACGTCTCGGTCTCCAGGCCCGCGACGATCCGCAGCAGGGTGGACTTGCCGCAGCCCGAGGCGCCGACGATGACGATCATCTCGCCCTCCGCCACGTCGAGGCTGACGCCGTGCAGCACGTGCGTGGCGCCGAAGGACTTGGTGATGTCGCGCAGGGCGAGGGTGGCCATCTACTTCTCGGTCTCCGTCAGGCCCTTCACGAACCATCGCTGCATCAGCACCACCACCAGCACCGGCGGCAGCAGCGCCAGCACCGCGGTGGCCATGATCACGTTCCACTCGTTCTGCGTGTCGCCGCCGCCGATCATCTTGGTGAGGCCCACGATGACCGTCTCCAGGCTGCGGTCGTTCACGATCAGCAGCGGCCAGAGGTACTGGTTCCAGCCGTAGATGAAGAGGATGACGAAGAGGGCTGCGATGTTCGTCACGCTCAGCGGCAGCGCCACGTCCTTGAAGAAGCGCAGCGGGCCGGCGCCGTCGATCTTGGCAGCCTCCACGTATTCATCCGGGATGGTGAGGAAGAACTGCCGGAACAGCAGCGTCGCGGTGGCCGAGGCGATCAGCGGCACCACCAGCCCCTGCATGGTGTTGATCATGTCCAGCGAGACCATCACCTGGAAGGTGGGGATGATCCGCACCTCGACGGGCAGCATCAGCGTGATGAAGATCAGCCAGAAGGCCAGCATGCGCCCGGGAAAGCGGAAGAACACCACGGCGTAGGCGGAGGTGAGCGAGATGGCGATCTTGCCCAGCGCGATCAGCAGCGCCATCACCAGCGAGTTCAGCAGCATGGTGCCGGCCGGCACGCCCATGTAGCGCCCGCCGCCCACGCCCCAGGCCTGCGCGTAGTTCTCGGCCGCGTGCGGGCCGGGCAGCAGCGGCACGTCGCCCCGCCCGATGGTCGAGGCGTCGTGCGTCGAGCCCATCAGCGTCAGCCAGATGGGAAAGGCGAAGGCGAGCACGCCGAGCGCCAGCCAGCCATGGGTGAACCAGGCGGCGCGGCGGTTGCGGGCGCGGGTCCCTTCCGCGGTTTCCATCAGTAGTGCACCTTCCGCTCGACGTAGCGGAACTGCACGATGGTCAGCCCGATGACGAGGATCATCAGGATCACGCTCTGCGCCGCCGACGAGCCGAGGTTCAGGTTCATCACCCCGTCGGTGTAGACGCGGTAGATCAGCGTCTCGGTGCTCTTGCCCGGCCCGCCCTGGGTGAGCGAGTGGATCACGCCGAAGGTGTCGAAGAAGGCGTAGACCAGGTTCACCACCAGCAGGAAGAATGCGGTGGGCGAGAGCAGCGGGAAGGTCACCGTCCAGAAGCGGCGCAAGGGCCGCGCGCCGTCTATGGCCGCCGCCTCCAGCACCGATTTCGGGATGGATTGCAGGCCCGCCAGGAAGAAGATGAAGTTGTAGGACACCTGCTTCCAGGCCGATGCCAGGATGATCAGCAGCATCGCCTGGTCGCCATCCAGCTTGTAGTCCCAGGCGATGCCGGCGGCGTTCAGCATGCGCCCGAAGATGCCGATGTTCGGGTGGAACATGAACAGCCACAGCACCGCGGCCAGCGCGGGTGCGACGGCATAGGGCCAGATCAGCAGCGTCTTGTAGGTGTCGGCGCCCCGGATCTGCTTGTCCGCCTGCACCGCCAGGAACAGCGCGGCCCCCAGCGCCAGCGCGGCGACGGAGGCGCTGAACACCAGCGTCCGCCCCGCCGCCTCAAGCCAGGAAGGGTCCGACAGGACGTCGGCGAAGTTCTCGAAGCCGATGAACTCGGAGGACAGGCCGAAGGCGTCCTCACGCAGGAAGGACTGCCAGACGGCCTGCCCGGCCGGCCAGAAGAAGAACAGGCCGGTGATGACGAGCTGCGGCAGCAGCAGCAGGTAGGGAAGGGCCACGCCCTTGAAGTGAACCTTCCTCAACGCCTGCTCCTCAGCCGCGGTTCGTGCGCTCGAAGTTGCGCAGCACCACGTTGGCGCGCTGCACGCTGTTGGCCAGCGCGGCGTCGGCGCCCTGCTGGCCCTGCAGCGCGCGCTCCATCTCCTCCTGCATGATGGTGCGGATCTCGGTGAAGCCGCCCAGGCGGATGCCGCGGCTGGCGCCGGTCATCGTCCCGCCGCCGCGCAGCAGCTGCTGGATGGGGATGTCGGCGCCCGGGTTCTGCGCGTAGAAGCCGGTGGCGCGGACCTGCTCGAAGGCCGTGCGGGTCACGGGCAGGAAGCCGGTGTCCGTGTGCCACTTCGCCGCCACCTCGGGCCGGGCGATGAAGGCGAAGAACTCGGCGATGGCGCGGTTCTCCGCCTCGTTGCGCCCACCGGCGGGCCCGCGGTTCATCGCCCAGAAGGAGGCGCCGCCGATGATGGAGTTGATCGGCGCGCCCGGCACCTCGTCGTAGAAAGGCAGCATCGCAGCACCCAGGTTGGCCACGCCGCCCGGCAGCTCGCGCACGAAGCGGGCGCGCGCGCCGCTGCTGGCGTGCACGATCGCGGCCTGGCCGTTGGCGAACAGCGCGTCGCCCGCGGCGTCGCGGCCGCCCCAGCGGAAGCCGCCCTCGCGGCCCATCTCCAGCAGCGTGGTGAAGTGGCGCTGCATCAGCGGGTTGTTGATCCGCAGCTCCGCGCCCAGGCCGCCGAAGCCGTTCTCCAGCGTGGCGATCTCGGTGTTGTGGATCGCGCTCTGCTGCTCCACCTGCGTCCAGGTCGGCCAGGCGGTGGTGAAGGGGATCTCCACGCCCGCCGCGCGCAGGCGGGTGGCGGCGGCGCGCATCTCGGCCCAGGTGCGCGGCGCCTGGTCGGGGTTCAGCCCGGCGCGGCGAAAGGCGTCCTTGTTGTAGAACATGATGGCCGTGCTGCTGTTGAACGGCATGGACATCATGCGCCCGTCGGCGAGGCTGTAGTAGCCGCGCACGGCGGGCAGGTAGTCGTCGAAGTTGATCTGCACGCCCGTCTCGCGCAGCAGCTCGTGCAGCGGCTTGATGGCGCGGCCGGCGGCCATCATCGTGCCCGTGCCCACCTCGAACATCTGCACGACGTGCGGCGCGGCGTTGGCGCGGAAGGCTGCGATGGCGGCGACCATCGTCTCCGGGTAGCTGCCGCGGAAGCTGCTCACGATCCGCGCGCGGTTCTGCGATTCGTTGAACTGCCCGGCGATCGCCTCCAGCAGCCCGCCCAGCGGCTGGGCGAGGCCGTGCCAGAACTGGATTTCCACCGGCCCGGACTGCGCCAGGGCGGGGGCGGCAAGCGCAACCCCGGCACCGGCCAGGGCGATCTCACGACGACGCAGCATGTGGGCGACTCCCATTTTTCGAAGGCTGCGCGGCGTTAGACCCGCGCGGTTGCCCGCATGTGACACAATTGCTGCGGTTTCGTGAAGCGCATTACGGCGTGGTTAACTCACGGTACAGCGTTTCGTCCGTGGCGCCCTCCGTGCCGAAGCACAGCACGCGGCTTTCCGGCCCCAAGCCCAGCGCCGCCGACCAGTCCGGGCGCGCCAACGCCGCTTCCAGCGCCAGCAGGCCGGCGACGGCCGATTCGCCCGCCTCCACCCCCTGCGCCTTCAACCGGCGCATCGCCCCCGGCACGCCCGCATCGGGCACCGCCATGAAGGCGAAGCAGGCGCGCTCCAGCTCCTGCCAGGCCAGCAGGGAAGGCTCGCCGCAGGCCAGGCCCGCCATCACCGTGTCCAGCTCGCCCTCCACCGTCGTGGGCGCTCCGGCGCGGGCGGAGGCCAGCAGGCAGGCGGCGCGGTCCGGCTCGGCCACCACCAGCCGGCAACCGGGTGCGGCGTGGCGCAACTGCACGGCGCCGGCGGCCGCCACGCCGCCCACGCCGCCGGGCACGAAGGCGTGGGTGGGGGGTGCCGGCATCTGCGCCAGCGCCTCCTCCGCCATCAGGCGATAGCCCTGCATCACCTCGCGCGGCGGCTCGGTATAGCCGGGGTAGGAGGTGTCGCTGATCACGTGCCAGCCCTCGGCCGCGGCCACGCGCTGCGCCTCGCGCACGCTGTCGTCATAGGTGCCGCGCACCTCGCGGATCTCCGCGCCGAACGCCGAGATGGCGTCGCGCCGGCCCTGGCTGACGCCGTGGTGCACGAAGATCACGCAGCGCGCACCGAATCGCCGGGCGCCCCAGGCGACGGAGCGGCCGTGGTTGCCGTCGGTGGCGCAGGCCACCGTGATGCGCCGCGCCTCGGCCGCGTGCTCCCCGGCTTCCAGCGCCGCGCCGCCCACCGCGCCCTTCACGCCCCGGCGCGCCAGCTCCGCCTGCATGCAGCGCAGCACGGCGTAGGCACCACCCAGCGCTTTGAAGGAGCGCAGGCCGAATCGCGCGCTCTCGTCCTTCCACCACAGCCCGGGGCGCAGCGCGCGCAGCGGCGTGGGGGCGTAGCCGGGCCAGGCGGTGATCTCGGCGCGGGCCCGGCGGAAGCCGCCCTCGGGCAGCACCACCATGCCCGGCGTGCCGTGGCGGGGGTTGATGAAGAGTTCGTCCATGGCGGCCGAGCTTGGCGGCGCGCCCGGCGGCGGGCAAGCTGGCGCCCATGCATGTCACCATCCTGGGCGGCGGGGGATTCCTCGGCCGCAAGCTCGCCGCCCGCCTCGCCGCCGAGGCGCGCCTGTCCTCGCTGACCCTGTTCGACGTGGCGGCGCCGCCGGCGATGGAGGCCCCCTTCCCCGTGCGCTGCCTGGCCGGCGACGTCTCGGACCCGGCGGCGCTCGCGGCCGCGATCCCGGACGGCACCGGCGTCGTCGTCCACCTCGCCGCGGTGGTCAGCGCGGCGGCCGAGGCGGACTACGACCTCGGCCAGCGGGTGAACCTGCACGGCACGCTGGCGGTGATCGAACGCTGCCGCGCGTTGCCGGCGCCGCCGCGGGTGGTCTTCACCTCCTCCGTGGCGTCCTTCGGCGGCGGGCAGGACGCGCTGCTGCCCGACGATTCCCGCCAGCTGCCCGGCAACTCCTACGGCGCGCAGAAGGCGGCGGCCGAGCTGCTGCTGCAGGACGCCACGCGGCGCGGGATGCTCGACGCCGTCTCCATCCGCCTGCCCACCGTCATCATCCGGCCCGGGCGGCCGAACAAGGCGGCCTCCTCCTTCGTCTCGGCCATCCTGCGCGAGCCGCTGCTGGGGCTGGAAACGCCGCTGCCGGTGCCGGAGGAGTTCCGCGTCTGGGTCTGCTCGCCGCGCCTGGCCGTCGAGTGGCTGCGCCACGCGATGACGATGGACACGGCGCCGCTGGGCCTCGACCGCGGCGTGAACCCGCCCGGCATCTCCGTGAGCGTGGCGGAGATGCTGGCCGCTCTATCCCCCGCGCAGCGCGCCCTGGTGCGGCACGAGCCGGACGCCGCGGTGGGGGCGATCGTGGGCGGCTGGCCGGCGGCCTTCACCGCCGAGCGCGCCCGCCACCTGGGCTTCGCGCCGCAAGGGGGCATGGACGCCATCCTCGCCGGCTTCCTGGAGGACGACCTGGACGCCACGCGCGCCGAGCGCGCCCTATGACATCAGCGCCCGCGCCGCATCCGGGATGGGCGTGGACGCGCCATCCTTGACGCAGACCAGCAGCGCCTTCGCCTCGAAGCACAGCCCGTCCTTCCACACCGCGTAGTCCTGCGTGTAGCTGGTGTTGCGGAAGCCGGGCGTGCGCAGCGTCAGCAGCACCTCGTCGCGGAAGCCCAGCGCGCGCAGGTAGCGCACCTCCAGCCGCGCCACGACCGGGCCGGGCGCGTCGGGCCGCAGCGACTGGCCGAGGCCCAGCCAGTGCTCCACCCGCAAATCCTCGAACATCACCAGGTAGGCGGCGTGGTTCACGTGGCCGTAGAGGTCGCACTCCGCCCAGCGGATCACGTGGCGGCGCGCCACCTGCCATTCGCCTTCGACGCCGAATTCCGCCCGCAGCGCTTCCATGCCGTGCCTCCCCTGGGGCGGGCAGGGTGGCGGGCTCAGGGCGGCGCGTAAAGCTCGGCCAGGGCCAGGCGCTGCATGGCGTTGCGGCCCAGCGCCTCGATGCTGCGGCGCTCCGCCGTCTCGGGGTGCACGCTGGCCCAGGCGGCGGCGCAGCGCT
>JALHNW010000024.1 GCA_022843345.1 Rubritepida sp.
GTGGGCAACGACACGGGGCCGATGCACCTGGCCGCCGCGCTGGGCGTGCCGACGCTGGCGGTCTTCGGGCCGGATAGCGACCCGGCGCTCTGCGCGCCGCGCGGGTTGCACGCGGCCTTCCTGCGCGGCGCGCCCATCGGCGCCGTCACCGCGCAGCAGGCGCGCGCCGCCTTGCCTTGACGCTGCGGGCGGGCTTGCCCATGGTCCGCCGCCCCTTTCCTGCACAGGTTCCCAGCAATGCCCGCGATCACCCTGCCCGACGGTTCCATCCGCCATTTCGACGGCGCGGTGACGGGCACCGAGGTCGCCGCCAGCATCGGCCCCGGCCTGGCCAAGGCCGCGCTGGCGATGGTGCTGGATGGCCGGCAGGTGGACCTGTCGGCGCGCATCGAGCGCGACGCGGCGCTGCGCTTCATCACCCGCAAGGATCCCGAGGCGCTGGAGCTGATCCGCCACGACACGGCGCACGTGCTGGCGGAGGCCGTGCAGGCGCTGTTCCCCGGCACGCAGGTGACCATCGGCCCGAACATCGAGAACGGCTTCTACTACGACTTCCACCGCGAGCAGCCTTTCACCCCCGAGGACTTCGCCGCCATCGAGGCGAAGATGCGCGAGATCATCGCGCGCAACGCGAGCTTCGAGCGCCGCGTGGTGAGCCGCGAGGAGGCCATCGCGCTGTTCGAGGCGAAGGGCGAGCGCTTCAAGGTGGAGTTGATCCGCGACCTTCCGGACGACGTGGAGATCAGCCTGTATTCCCAGGGCGACTGGGTGGACCTGTGCCGCGGCCCGCACATGCCGGGCACCGGCGCGGTGGGCGACGCCTTCAAGCTGATGAAGGTCGCCGGCGCCTATTGGCGCGGCAAGGCCGGCAACCCGATGCTGAGCCGCATCTACGGCACCGCCTGGCGCGACCGCAAGGAGCTGGACGCCCACCTGACCCAGATCGAGGAGGCGGAGAAGCGCGACCACCGCCGCATCGGCAAGGAGATGGGCCTGTTCCACATGGAGGAGGCGGCCACCGGCTCCGTCTTCTGGCACCCGCGCGGCTGGAAGCTGTACCAGGTGGTGCAGGACTACATGCGCCGCCGGCTGGACGCGAGCGGCTACCAGGAAGTCCGCACGCCGCAGGTGCTGGACCGCAAGCTGTGGGAAGCCAGCGGGCACTGGGAGAACTACCGCAAGAACATGTTCATGGCGACGGTGGAGGACCAGGACGAGGCCCACCGCATGCTCGCGCTGAAGCCGATGAACTGCCCCTGCCACGTGCTGATCTTCAACCACGGCCTGCGCTCCTACCGCGAGCTGCCGCTGCGGATGGCGGAGTTCGGCGCCTGCCACCGCTACGAGCCGTCCGGCGCGCTGCACGGCATCATGCGCGTGCGCGCCTTCACGCAGGATGACGCGCACATCTTCTGCGAGGAGCACCAGATCGCCGGGGAGACGGTGAAGTTCGTGGCGCTGCTGGGCAGCATCTACCGCGACTTCGGCTTCGAGAGCTTCCGCGTGAAGTTCTCCGACCGCCCCGAGGAGCGCGCGGGCGACGACGCCACCTGGGATCGCGCGGAGGGCGCGCTGAAGGAGGCCTGCCGCATCGCCGGCGTGGAGTACGAGCTGAACCCGGGCGAGGGCGCCTTCTACGGCCCCAAGCTGGAATTCGTGCTGCGCGACGCCATCGGGCGCGACTGGCAATGCGGCACGCTGCAGGTGGATTTCGTGCTGCCCGAGCGGCTGGACGCCGAATACGTGGCCGAGGCCGGCGACCGCCGCCGCCCGGTGATGCTGCACCGCGCGATCCTGGGCAGCTTCGAGCGCTTCCTGGGCATCCTGGTCGAGCAGCATGCGGGCCGCTTCCCGCTGTGGCTGGCCCCCGTGCAGGTGGCGGTGGCGACCATCGTGGACGACGCGATCCCCTTCGCGGAACAGGCGACGGCGGCCCTGCGCGCGGCGGGCCTGCGGGTGGACACCGATTTCCGCAACGAGAAGATCAACGCCAAGGTGCCCTTCCACATCGAGCAGCGCACGCCGGTGCTCGCCGTGATCGGCCGGCGCGAGGCGGAGGAGGGCAAGCTGGTGCTGCGCCGCCTGCCGGGGCGCGAGCAGGAGGCGCTGCCGCTGGCCGAGGCGGTGGCGAAGCTGGCCGCCGAGGCGGCGCCGCCCGACGCGATGGTTGCGCCGTGAGGCGCGGCGCACCATAAAGCGCAGGTAACACAGTCACCACGACAGGAGCCTTCCCATAGCCCGTCCTCCCATGCCGCCCGCCCCGCCCACCCGTGACGGCCCCCGCGTGAACGAAGAGATCCGTGTCCCCCAGGTCCGCCTGATCGACGAGAATGGCGAGATGCTGGGCGTGCTGAGCATCCGCGACGCGCTTTACAAGGCCTATCAGGCGGGGATGGACCTGCTCGAGATCAGCCCGAACGCCGTGCCGCCGGTGTGCAAGATCACCGACTACGGCAAGTTCAAGTACGAGCAGCAGAAGAAAGCCAACGAGGCCCGCAAGAAGCAGAAGATCGTCGAGATCAAGGAAGTCAAGGTTCGCCCGAACATCGACGACCATGACTACGACGTGAAGATGCGCATGGCGCGCAACTTCATCGGCGAGGGCGACAAGGTGAAGGTCACGCTCCGCTTCCGCGGGCGCGAGATGGCGCACCAGGATTTGGGCGTGAAGCTGCTGGAGCGGATCAGGACCGACCTGGGCGAGATCGTGAAGGTCGAATCCATGCCGCGGCTCGAGAACCGGCAGATGATCATGGTGCTGGCTCCCAAGTAACCCAGGGAGCCTTGCAGGCTCCCTGGGTTACTTGGGAGCCGCTTTTTCGTGCCCTCACCGCCCTCGCCTGCGGCGACGGCTACGCCGGGCGGCCGCATCCGCGGCCTTGGCTCCGGCCCCGCTGAAGGGGGCCGCCGCGCGCGGTGCGCGCGGATACTCGATGGGCGTCCGTGTTCTGCGCTGGTGTGTTGGCTGGGCTTGACCGGCGGCGCGTCCGCCGCTACACGCCCCCTGTTCATCCGGTCCCCTCGGGGGTCGCCGCCGCTTCGCGAAGGCTCGCGCAGCGGCGCAATGTCGTTTGGAAAGGGCTCTTCGTGTTCGAGGCTTTGGGCAACCGTCTCCAGGGAGTGTTCGACCGCCTGCGCGGCCGCGGCGCCCTGTCCGAGGCCGACGTGTCCGATGCCCTGCGCGAGGTCCGCGTGGCGCTGCTGGAGGCCGATGTCGCCCTTCCGGTGGTGAAGGACATCACCGCCAGGGTGCGCGAGCGCGCGGTGGGGCAGGAGGTGATCCGCTCCATCCAGCCCGGCCAGCAGGTGGTGAAGATCGTCCACGACGCGCTGGTGGAGGCGCTGGGCGGCGCGGATGGCGCCAAGGGCCTGGACCTCGCCGCGCCGGCGCCGCTGCCGATCCTCATGGTCGGTCTCCAGGGCTCGGGCAAGACGACCACCTCGGGCAAGATCGCGCTGCGGCTTCGCACGCGCGAGCGCAAGAAGGTGCTGCTCGCCTCGCTGGACGTGCACCGCCCGGCGGCGCAGCTCCAGCTCCAGCAGCTGGCCCAGCGTGCCGAGGTGGCGTGCCTGGAGATCGTGCCGGGCCAGACCCCGTTGCAGATCGCCGAGCGCGCCATGGCCCGCGCGCGGGGCGAGCTGTTCGACGTGGTGATCCTCGACACCGCCGGCCGGCTCTCGATCGACGAGGCGCTGATGGCCGAGGTCGCGGCCGTGAAGGCCGCGGTGCGCCCCCACGAGACGCTGCTGGTCGTGGACGCCATGACCGGCCAGGACGCGGTGCAGACCGCGCGCGCCTTCAACGAGCAGGTGGGCGTCACCGGCATCGTGATGACGCGGGTGGATGGCGACGCCCGCGGCGGCGCCGCGCTGTCCATGCGCGCGGTGACGGGTGCGCCGATCAAGCTGCTGGGCGCCGGCGAGAAGCTGGACGCGCTGGAGGAGTTCCACCCCGACCGCATCGCCGGCCGCATCCTGGGCATGGGCGACATCGTCTCCCTGGTCGAGCGCGCGGCCGAGACCATCGACCAGGCGGAGGCGGAGAAGCTCGCCGCGCGGATGCAGAAGGGCCAGTTCTCGCTGGAGGACTACGCGCAGCAGCTCAAGCAGATCGGCAAGATGGGCGGCATGGGCGGGCTGATGGGGATGCTGCCCGGCGTGTCCAAGATCAAGGCGCAGCTGGCCGACGCCAACCTGGACACGACGATCCTGAAGAAGCAGGCCGCGATCATCGGCAGCATGACGCCCAAGGAGCGGCGCGCGCCGGAGATCATCAAGGCCAGCCGCAAGAAGCGCATCGCCGCCGGTTCCGGCAGCAGCGTGCAGGAGGTGAACCGCCTCCTCAAGCAGTTCGAGGACATGCGCGACATGATGAAGCGCATGAACAAGATGGGCCAGAAAGGGATGATGCGCGGCGGCCTCGCCTCGCTCCTGCCTGGCATGAAGCGACCGTTCTAGAAGGAGTGTGACCACATGGGTCTGAAGATTCGCCTCGCCCGCGCCGGCGCCAAGAAGCGCCCCTACTACCACATCGTGGTGGCCGACAGCCGCTCGCCGCGCGACGGCCGCTTCATCGAGAAGCTGGGCTCCTACAACCCGATGCTGCCGGCCGAGCACGCCGACCGCATCCGCCTGCAGGACGAGAAGATCAAGGAGTGGCTGGGCAAGGGCGCGCTGGCGACCGACCGCGTGGCCAAGTTCCTCGGCAAGGCCGGCATCATCCCCATGCCCGTCTTCCCGGAGCAGCCGATCCAGTCCAAGCCGAAGAAGAAGGCGCAGGAACGCGCCGCGGCCGCCGGCTGAACCAGCCATGGCGCCGGCGATGATCCTGCTGGGCGAGATCGGGCGGCCGCACGGCGTGCGGGGCCTGGTGCGCGTGCGCAGCTTCACCGCCGACCCCGCGGCGCTCGGCGCCTATGGGCCGCTGTTCAACGAGGACGGCACGCGCCGCTTCGCGCTGACCTTGCTGGCCGCGGACCTGGCGCAGATCGAGGGCGTGGCCGACCGCGACGCCGCCGCGAAGCTGACCGGCACGAAGCTGTGCGTGCCGCGCGAGGCGCTGCCGGAGCCCGAGGGGGAGGACGAGTTCTACCTCGCCGACCTGGAGGGGCTGGAGGCGCGGGCGGAGGATGGCAGCATCCTCGGCCGGGTGCGCGCGGTGGAGGACCACGGCGCCGGCGCCTTCCTGGTGCTGGATGACGAGCGGCTGATCCCCTTCACCAAGGCCGCCGTGCCGGTGGTGGATGTGGCGGCCGGCCATGTGGTCGTCATCCCGCCCGTCGAGACGGAGGTGCGCCCGGAATGACCTGGCGCGCCACCTGCCTGACGCTGTTCCCGGCGATGTTCCCCGGCCCGCTGGGGGAATCGTTGGCCGGTCGCGCGCTGCGCGACGGCGCCTGGAGCCTGGAGGCGCGGGACATCCGCGCCCACGGCATCGGGCGGCACCGCAACGTGGACGACACGCCCTTCGGCGGCGGCGCCGGCATGGTGATGCGCCCCGACGTGGTGGACGCGGCGATCGCCGACGCCATGCCCGAGGGGGACGCGCGGCCGCTCCTCTACCTCACGCCGCGCGGGCAGGTGCTGGACCAGGCGCTGGTGCGTGAATTGGCGGAAGGCCCCGGCGTGGTGCTGCTCTGCGGCCGCTACGAGGGGGTGGACCAGCGGGTGATCGAGCACCGCGCGATGCGCGAGGTCAGCCTCGGCGACTTCGTGCTGAGCGGGGGCGAGATGGCGGCGCTGGCCTTGCTGGACACCTGCGTGCGGCTGCTGCCGGGCGTGATGGGTGCCGCGGAATCGGCGGTGGAGGAAAGCCACTCCGCCGGGCTGCTGGAATACCCGCACTACACGCGCCCGGCCGAATGGCAGGGGCGCGCGGTGCCCCCGGTGCTGCTGTCCGGCCATCACGCCGAGGTGGCGCGCTGGCGGCGCGCGGAGATGGAGGCGGCGACGCAGGCGCGTCGGCCCGACCTCTGGACGAGACATCAGGTTGCCCGCGGCGGCGCGGCGGCCTAAACCAACACGCTTGAAAGGACTACCAAGATGAACCTGTTGCAGCAGTTCGACGACGCGCAGAAGCAGCGCCTCCTCGCCGAGCGCCCCGTCCCCGAGTTCAGCGCGGGCGACACCGTGCGCGTCATGGTGAAGGTGGTGGAGGGCGAGCGCGTCCGCACCCAGGCCTATGAGGGCGTGGTGATCGCGCGCTCCAACCGCGGGCTGCACAGCAACTTCACGGTGCGCAAGCTGTCCTACGGCGAGGGCGTGGAGCGCGTCTTCCCGCTGCACTCGTCGGCGATCGCGGAGATCAGCGTGGTCCGCCGCGGCAAGGTGCGGCGCGCCAAGCTGTATTACCTGCGCGGGCGCACCGGCAAGTCGGCGCGCATCGCCGAGAAGCTGGGCATGAAGGCCGCACCGGCGGCCGAGACGCAGCCCCAGGGCTGAACGCTTCCGGGCGGGGCTTCGCGGCCCCGCCCTTTTCGATTCCGGGGAGTGGATAGAAATGGCCGAAACGCGGCCCCGCACGCTGTTCGACAAGATCTGGGACCACCACGTGGTGGAGACGCTGCCCGACGGCACCACGCTCCTCTACATAGACCGGCACCTGGTGCACGAGGTCACGAGCCCGCAGGCCTTCGAGGGGCTTCGCGCGGCGGGCCGCCCGGTGCGCCGGCCGGATGCGACCATCGCGGTCGTGGACCACAACATCGCCACCGATTCGACCCGCCTTTCCGGCATAACCGACCCCGAGAGCCGCGTGCAGGTCGAGACGCTGGAGCAGAACGTCGAGGCCTTCGGCGTGCCTTACATCCCGCTGCACGACGCGCGGCAGGGCATCGTCCACGTCATCGGGCCGGAGCAGGGGCTGTCCCTGCCCGGCATGACGATCGTCTGCGGAGACAGCCACACCTCCACCCATGGCGCGCTGGGCGCGCTGGCCTTCGGCATCGGCACCTCGGAGGTGGAGCACGTGCTGGCCACCCAGACGCTGCTGCAGAAGCCCGCGAGGAACATGCGCGTCACGGTGGACGGCGTGCTGCCCCCCGGCTGCACGGCGAAGGACATCGTGCTGGCCATCATCGGCCACATCGGCACCGCCGGCGGCACCGGCCACGTCATCGAGTTCGCCGGCGAGGCGATCCGCGCGCTCGATATGGCCGGGCGGATGACGGTGTGCAACATGTCCATCGAGGCGGGCGCGCGCGCCGGCATGGTGGCGCCCGACGAGACGACCTTCGCCTACGTCCGCGGCAAGCCGCACGCCCCCAAGGGCGAGGCGCTGGAGCGCGCCATCGCCTGGTGGCGCACGCTGCCGAGCGACGCGGGCGCCACCTTCGACAAGGAGGTGGTGCTGCGGGCGGAGGAGATCGTCCCCATGGTCTCCTGGGGCACCAGCCCGGAGGACGTGCTGCCCGTCACCGCCACCGTGCCGGACCCGGCGGCGGCGGCGGACGAGACGCGGCGCGCGCAGCTCCAGCGGATGGTGGACTACATGGGGCTGGTGCCGGGCCAGAAGATCACCGACCTGCGGATCGACGTGGCCTTCATCGGCTCCTGCACCAATTCGCGCATCGAGGACATGCGGGCCGCCGCCGCCATCGCGAAGGGCCGCAAGGTGGCCGAGGGCGTGCGGGCGATGGTCGTGCCGGGCTCCGGCCTCGTGAAGCTCCAGGCCGAGGCGGAGGGACTCGACGCGGTGTTCCGCGAGGCGGGGTTCGAGTGGCGCGAGGCCGGCTGCTCCATGTGCCTGGGCATGAACCCGGACAAGCTGACGCCCGGCCAGCGCTGCGCCAGCACCAGCAACCGCAACTTCGAGGGGCGCCAGGGCCCGGGCGGGCGCACCCACCTGGTCAGCCCCGCCATGGCGGCGGCCGCGGCCATCGCCGGGCATTTCGTGGACGTGCGGGAGTGGAGCGCGCAATGACCCCCTTCACCACGCTGACCGGCATCGCGGCACCCCTGCCCAAGGCCAATGTGGACACGGACCAGATCATCCCGGCCCGCTTCCTCAAGACCATCCGGCGCACGGGGCTGGGCAAGTCGCTCTTCGCCAATTTCCGCTACGACGAGGCGGGCGCCGAGAAGCCCGACTTCGTGCTGAACCAGGAGCCCTACCGCAAGGCCGAGATCCTCATCGCCTTCGAGAATTTCGGCTGCGGAAGCTCGCGCGAGCACGCGCCCTGGGCGCTGCTGGATTTCGGCATCCGCTGCGTCATCGCGCCCGACTTCGCCGACATCTTCCACAACAACAGCTTCAAGAACGGCATCCTGCCCGTGAAGCTGCCGCGCGAGGTGTGCGAGCGGCTGATGGAGGATGCGCGCATGGGCGGCAACGCCCGCATCACCGTTGACCTGGAGCGCCAAGTGGTCGTCCGCCCAAATGGCGAGGAGATCCCCTTCGAGGTGGATGCCTTCCGCCGCCACTGCCTGCTCAACGGGCTGGACGACATCGGCCAGACGCTGCAGCACGCGCCCGCCATCGACACCCACGAGGCCAAGCTGCGCGCCTCGCAACCCTGGTTGTTCGCCTGATGTCCAACAAGACCCTGCTGGTGCTGCCCGGTGACGGCATCGGCCCCGAGGTGATGCGCGAGACGCGGCGCGTGGTGGAATGGATGGGCGCGCGCCGCGCCGTGTCCTTCGCCGTGCAGGAAGGGCTGGTGGGCGGTGCCGCCATCGAGGCCACCGGCTCGCCCTGCCCGGACGAGACGGTGGCGGCGGCGAAGGCGGCGGATGCCGTGCTGTTCGGCTCGGTCGGCGGGCCGCAATGGGATGGCCTGCCCTTCGACCAGCGGCCCGAACTGGGCATCCTGCGGCTGCGCAAGGAGCTGGGGCTGTTTGCCAACCTGCGCCCGGCCGTCGTGCTGGACCCGCTGGTGGACGCATCCAGCCTGAAGGCCGATGTGGTGCGCGGCCTGGACATCATGATCGTGCGCGAAAGCACGGGCGGCATCTATTTCGGCGAGCCGCGCGGCGTCTCCACGGGCGCGGACGGCAAGCGCGTCGGCGTGGACACCGAGGTGTACTCCGAGGACGAGATCGCGCGGGTCGCGCGCGTCGCCTTCGACCTGGCGCGCAAGCGGCGCAACAAGGTGACCAGCACCGAGAAGGCGAACGTCATGCAGTCCGGCCGGCTGTGGCGGGCGGTGGTGAGCGAGGTCCACAAGGCCGAGTTCGCGGACGTGGAGCTGGACCACATGTACGCCGACAACGCGGCCATGCAGCTCTGCTCGCGCCCCAAGCAGTTCGACGTGATCCTGGCCTCCAACCTGTTCGGCGACCTGCTGAGCGACTTGGCGGCGGCGCTGACCGGCTCGCTGGGCATGCTGCCCTCGGCCACGCTGGGCGCGGTGGGGGCGGACGGCAAGCGGCACGCGCTCTACGAACCTATCCACGGCTCGGCGCCCGACATCGCGGGCAAGGGCATCGCCAACCCGTCGGCGCAGATGCTGTCCTTCGCCATGCTGCTGCGCTGGAGCTTCGGCCTGGATGAGGAGGCGTGCCTCCTCGAGCGGGCGGTGGAGAACGTGCTGGCCGGCGGGCAGCGGACGGCGGACATCATGCAGCCCGGCATGGCGCGCGTCGGCACCGCGGTGATGGGCGAGGCGATCCTGCGCGAGCTGGAGAAGCTGTCGGCCGGGTGATTTTCCTGCCCGCCGGGGGGTTGTGCCCGGCGGGCGGCTTCGGTATCTCCCCTCCAGCGGCACGCGCCCGTAGCTCAATGGATAGAGCACCAGACTACGGATCTGGGGGTTGGGAGTTCGAGTCTTCCCGGGCGCGCCATGGTGGTAGACTACGCGTTGAAGTCGGTATGCGCCCGTAGCTCAGCTGGATAGAGCACCAGACTACGAATCTGGGGGTCAGAGGTTCGAATCCTTTCGGGCGCGCCACTTCCACTCACGACGAAACAAGGCGCCAGGGCTTCCGCCCCGGCGCCTTTTTCGTGCCACCAGTCCGCTGGCCTCAGGCCGGCGCGCCCAGGCGCCGTTCGGCGATCTGCTGCTTCATGGACTTCTGCAGCTTCTCGAAGGCGCGCACCTCGATCTGGCGCACGCGCTCGCGGGAGATGTTGTACTGCTGGGACAGCTCCTCCAGCGTCGTCGGCTCGTCCTTCAGGCGCCGCTCGATCAGGATGTGGCGCTCGCGCTCGTTCAGGGTCTTCAGCGCGCCGTTGAGCATGTCCTTGCGGTTGGACATGTCCTCGCTCTCGGCGAGCGTCGTCTCCTGGCTCTCGCCCTCGTCCACCAGCCAGTCCTGCCACTCGCCCTCGCTGTCGGCGCGGACGGGCGCATTCAGGCTGTTGTCCGGGCTGGCGAGGCGGCGGTTCATGCTCACCACGTCCTGCTCGGGCACGGCGAGGGTCTTGGCGATCTTGGCCACCACCTCGGGCTGCAGGTCGCCCTCCTCCAGCGCCGCCATCTGGCCCTTCAGCCGGCGGAGGTTGAAGAACAGCTTCTTCTGCGCCGCCGTGGTGCCCATCTTCACCAGGGACCAGGAGTGCAGGATGTATTCCTGGATCGCGGCACGGATCCACCACATGGCGTAGGTCGCCAGGCGGAAGCCGCGCTCCGGGTCGAAGCGCTTGACGGCCTGCATCATGCCGACGTTGCCTTCGGAGATCAGCTCGCCCACCGGCAGGCCGTAGCCGCGGTAGCCCATGGCGATCTTGGCGACGAGGCGCAGGTGCGAGGTGACGAGCTTGTGCGCGGCCTGCTCGTCGCCGGCGTCGCGCCAGCGCTTGGCGAGGTTCAGCTCCTCCTCGGGGGCGAGCATGGGGAACTTGCGGATCTCCTGCAGGTAGCGGGAGAGGTTGCCCTCGGGGGCGATCGGGATGCTCAGGGACGCCATGGTTGAATTGAGCCTTCCATCTCTGCCACGCGCGTCCCGAGACGGCGGCGCCACGCGGCGTTGTGCGTCGGAACGCCCCCGGGCCCATCCCGGCTGCATCCACCCCGGTCTCGAAGGGGCGGTGGCAGCGGCCAGGAACGACGCGGCACCCGCGGGCGCGACACCTTGTGGAAGTGTCCTACCCCAGCGCGCCCGCCCTGTCCAGCAAAACAGACCAATCCGGTCTGTTTAACCCCGCAGGAGTGCCTCCAGCGCCTGGAAGTCGGCCGGCGGTTCGGAGGAGAACTCCAGCATCGCCTGCGTGGCCGGATGACGGAACCGCAGGGAGGCCGCGTGCAGCGCCTGCCGCGGGAAGGCCAGCGCGGCCTCGCGCGCCTCGTCGGGCAGCGCCCGGGCCGCCGCCGGAACCCGCCGCAGGTAGACCGGGTCGCCGACCAGCGGATGGCCGAGATGGGCCATGTGGACGCGGATCTGGTGCGTGCGCCCGGTCATGAGCTTGCAGCGCAGCAGGGCCGCGCCGCCGAACGCCTCCAGCGTGGCGTAGCGGGTGATGGCGTGCTTGCCCTGGCGCGCCCCGCCGCGCTCCACCACCGCCATGCGCTTGCGGTCGGTCTGGTGGCGGCCGATGGCGGCGTTCACCTCGCCTTCGGGGGGCTGCGGCACGCCCCAGCACAGGGCGCGGTACTCCCGGTCCAGGTCGCGGTTCATGAACGCCGCCGACAGGGCCTCGTGCGCCGCCTGGGTCTTGGCGACGACCATGATGCCCGAGGTGTCCTTGTCCAGCCGGTGCACGATGCCTGGCCTGGCCTCGCCGCCGATTCCCTCCATCTCGTCGCCGGCATGGCCGAGCAGGGCGTTGACCAGGGTTCCCTCGGCATGGCCGGGCGCGGGGTGGACCACCAGGCCGGCCGGCTTGTCGAGCACGATGAGGTCCCGGTCCTCGAACAGGATGTCGAGCGGGATGTCCTGCGCGACGGGCGAGGCGGGGCGGGGAGGGGGGGTGGCCAGCGCGTAGGTGCTGCCCGGCCGCACCGCCTCCGCCGGCTCGCGCACCGTAGTCCCGTCGCGGCTGGCCTGGCCCTCCTCGATCAGCGCCTTGACGCGGGAGCGCGAGAGGCCGTTCAACCGGCTGGCCAGGAAGCGGTCCAGGCGTTCGCCGCGGTCGGATTCGGCCGCGGTGATGGAATGTGTTTCGGTGGAGGCCACGATGCGCTGGCTCAAGGTCCTGGTGGTGGGGATGGGGGTGCTGATCGTCGCGGGCACCGTGACGCTTGTGGTGCTGCTCGTCCAGCGCGCCGGCGGCGGGCGCGGCGGCGAGGTGGCGGCGCGGGCCAGCCTGGACCTGCCGGTGGG
>JALHNW010000025.1 GCA_022843345.1 Rubritepida sp.
GTGACGCTGGGCGCGGACGCGCTCGACGCGCTGCTGGATGGCGGCGCGATCCTGTCGGGCGAGAGCGCCCGCATCACCCAGGACTTCGTGCGGCGGATGCGCGCCGCGCTCAACCCCAGCACCGGAGACGACGCATGACCGCCCCCGACACCAGCGCCGCGCCCTATGCGCCGCGCTACACCTTGGGCGACGTGCTGCACATGTTGAGCGATCCAAACGCCGTCCACGCCAACCTTCGGCGCGGGACCATCGCGCGGCCCTCATGGGCGCAGATCGTCCACACCTATGCCGCCGAGCACGCCACCGCGCTCGCCGCCGCCCGCAACGACGCGCTGCGCGAGGCGGCGGAGGTGGCGCGCAATGCGGCGTACTACGCGACGGCGGAGCGCCGCGAAGGGCTGGACCTCTCCGAACAGGTCGCCGAAGCCATCCTCGCCCTCATCACCCCGGAGACGCCCGATGCGTCTCTCAACCCCAGCACCGGAGAATGACCATGAACATCGACGACCTCACCATTGCCCAGGCGCGAGAGATCGCCCGCCTGTTCGGCGCAGTCCAATCTGCCCCGTCCGCACCGCACCCCTTCGTGGGCCGCTACGTGCTGCTACGCTGCTACAGCGCGGGCGTCCATGCGGGCGTTCTGGTGAGCCAGGACGGCGACCGGGCCGTGCTGCGCGACAGCCGCCGCCTGTGGCGCTGGCACGCGGCGGGCGGCGTCGCGCTCTCCGGCGTGGCGCAGCACGGTATCGTGGCGAGCAAGAGCAAGCTGGACGCGCTCAACCCCGAGATCGCGCTGACCGGCGTGATTGAGACGATCCCCTGCACCGACGCGGCGCAGGAGAGCATCACCAATGGCTGATGCGCGCTCCGGCGACGGCTCCGGCTCCGGCTACGGCTACGGCTCCGGCTCCGGCTCCGGCTCCGGCTCCGGCTCCGGCTACGGCGACGGCTCCGGCTCCGGCTACGGCTCCGGCTCCGGCTCCGGCTCCGGCTCCGGCTCCGGCTACGGCGACGGCTCCGGCGACGGCTCCGGCTCCGGCTCCGGCTCCGGCTCCGGCTCCGGCTACGGCGACGGCTCTGATGAATAGCGCCCCGCACGACCCCGCGCTGGTGGAGGCAATGCGCGACGCGCTGGCAGAGGGATCATGCCACGGGCCATGCCCTGCCGACGAACCTTGCTTGTGCCGTCTTGATGCGGAAGCCGCCCTCACCGCGCTCTGCGCCGCCCGGCCCGATGTTGCGGCGGTGCTGGCGGGGGAGGCGGTGCTGGCGCAGGGGTGGCGCACGATGGACAGCGCGCCGAGGGATGGGACGCCCGTGCTGCTGGCCGTGCGCGGGCGGGTGGTGCGCGGCGAGTGGTGCTGCGGCTACTGGCGCAATAGCGAAGAAGTCCCGCTGGCCGAGCCGACCCACTGGATGCCGCTCCCCGCCCCTCCCGCCGGGGGCGAGCCATGAGCGCGCTGATGGACCTCGCGGCGCGGTGCGAGGCGGCAGAGGGGCCGTCGCGCGAGTTGGATGGCGACATTGCCGTCGCGCTGGATTGGGGCGGGCTGGCCGGGCCGGCGTGGAAGCGCACGCACCCGTGGCGCTGGCAGGACCGCGGCGAGCCAATGAACGCCGTGCTGGCGCCCACCTTCACCGCCAGCCTGGACGCCGCGCTGACGCTGGTGCCGGAGGGATGGTGGGTGCAGCACTTGGGGCAGCGCGGGCACGCCTGGGGGTGCCGCCTGGAAACGCAGGGGCGCACCGTCCCCAACGACACGCGCCCGCTGACGCACTCGACCCCCGCTCTCGCGCTCTGCGCCGCGGCGCTGCGCGCCCGCGCGGCGGGGGAGGGGTGATGGACTACATGGATCGCGTGGACGATGCCGAGGGCGAGGCCCGGCGCTTCCTCCAGCGGGTGGCGGCATGGCGCAAGGCGGAGAAGGCCGAGCCGGGCAGGCACCCGAAGGAGAGCGGCGCGATGAAGCGCGCCAGCATGGACCTGACGCGCGCGCTGGCGAACCTGCGGAGGCCGCTATGACCCCTGACCCCATCCGCGCCGCGCTGGACGCGGCGGGCGCTGCCATCACGGATGATTGTGCCGTGCCGTCAATACGTGCGCGTGTCGGCCGAGGTGATGGATGCGGACCTGCGCGCGCGGGTGAAGCGGGCGCAGGACGTGCTGGCGGGGAGGGCGTGAACCCCATCAGCGCCGCGCTGGACGCGGCATCGCGTGCGCGCTGCTGTCCCGCCGGCGGGTGCCACGGCACCGCCCGCGGCGAGGGGCCGTGCCAGTCCGGGCGCTACCGGGCCGACGCGGCGCGCGCCATCATCGCGTTTCTGCGGGCGCTGCCTGAGCATCTGCACCCGCCGCGCACACTGGCCAAGGCCGTGGAGGCCGCGTGCGATGCGTGACCGCTGGCCTGCATGGCTGCCCTACATGGGCTGGACTGACGTCGCGCCACAGGATGCGTGGGTGTTCGGCCTGGACGCGCGCCACCGCTGGCAGGTGCTGGTGGTCGAGTGGTTCGGGCACGGGTTCAGCCTGCGGTGCAGGAGGGTGGCCGATGCGTGATGCGCGCTGGATGCGGCTAGACGCCGCGGCGGCTTACCTGTCCATCAGCGCCATGACGTTCCGGCGGCGCGTGAAGGCGGGCGTGCTGCCCCCTCCCCTTTCCGTCCTAGGGATGCAGCGGTGGGACCGCGAGGCGCTTGACGCGGCCATGCTGGGGGGCACCATGCCCCGGAGCGGAGACGAAATCGCAGATGCCGTCGCGGCCAGGATCAGGGGTGAAGGTCGTTCGCAAGCGCCTCGCGGACGGCACGATGCGCGAGTACCGCTACACGCGCGGGCCGGCGCAGCCCGAACGCCCTGACACGGGCAGCGTCGCCGCCTTGCTCGCCGCCTTCAAGGGCGGGCCGGAGTACGCCGCCCTCGCGCCGTCCACCAGGGCGCAGTACGCCATCTACCTCCGGCCGTGGGAGGAACCCGAATGGGCGCGCTTCCCCGTGCGAGAGGTCACCCGGCGGCACATCATGGCGATGCGCGACGCGCTGGCCTCGCCGCGCATCCTGCCCAGCGGACGGCGCACGGGCGGGCCGGGCGCGGCAACCGCCTTCGGGCGCATCACGGGCGCGCTGTTCGGCTGGGCGCTGGATCGCGGGTTGATCGAGCACAGCCCGGCGCAGCGCATCAAGGCGCTCGCCAAGGGCAGGCTGCCTGACTGGGGAGAGGATGCCATCGCGCTGGCGCTGGACAAGCTGCCCGAGGCGTTCCGGCGCGTGGTGGTGCTGGGGCTGCATACCGGCCAGCGGCGCGGGGACCTGGCGCGCATGGCGTGGCAACAGGTGCGGGACGGGCGCATCGCCATCGTGCAGGGCAAGACGGGCGCCGAAGTGCTGGTGCCGCTGCATCCGGTGCTGGCCGCCGAACTGGCGGCGTGGCGGCAAGGGCGGGTGGGAACCATCCTGCTGTCGCCGCGCGGCAAGCCCTGGACGGATACGCACCTGTCGCGCGAGATGGGCGCGCAGCTCGCCAAGCTCGGGATGCCGGGGCTGAACGTGCATGGGCTGCGGAAGGCGGCGAGCCGGCGCCTGGCCGAAGCGGGCTGCACGCCGCACGAAATCGCCGCCATCACCGGACACCGCACGCTGGCCATGGTGCAGCACTACACCGACGCGGCGGATCGGGCGCATATGGCGGGCGGAGCCATCGTCAAGTTGCATTCGGCAGTTTCCAGGGCAGGCGGAAACCGGGAAACCAAGCCTCGCAAGTAATTGAAGGAATTGAGCAAATATGAAAGCGATCTTCGTGCAGATCAAGTGCGAGATGGGCCAGGCCTATCGCGTCGCCCGCGAGATGGCGGACGGCATCGAGGAGCTGTCGGAGATGCACTCCACCTCCGGCCAGTACGACCTGCTGGGCAAGTTCTACCTGGCCGCCGACCAGGACATCGGGCTGTTCGTGGTCGAAAAGATCCAGGCCGTGCCCGGCGTGAAGGACACCTACACCATCCAGACGTTCAACGCGTTTTCCCGCTGAAGGGCGGGAAAACGCGTTGAACTTTTCCGTGCCCTCATCGCCGCCGCCCATGGCGGCGGCTACGCCGGGCGCGGCCTCCGGCCGCTTGGCTTCGGCCCCCTGAAGGGGGCCGGCGCGCGCCGTGCGCGCGCATTCTCGGGACGCGGTACGTGTTCTGGCATGTGGCGCTGGCTGGCCGGCCTTGCCTGCGGCGTTGGCCTCTGAAGTTGGGGGGGGGTGCTGGTGGTGGCGGGAGGCGCCATCCGGCCAGCCTTGCCTGCGGCGTTGGCCTCTCGCGCAGCCTCCGCACCCGCCCCGCGTTCCCGCCCCATGCCCGCCATCGAGCCCTTCGACTGGGATGAGGTCTTCCGCCGCCTCCGCGCGCACCTCGCCGGCGTGCCCAAGGCCGCGATGTTCGAGCTGCGCGACCGCGGCCACGCCGCCCTGTTCGAGCAGCTCGCCGCCGCCCTCATCTCCACCCGCACGCGCGACGAGACGACGATCCCCGTCTCGCTGCGCCTCTTCGCCGCGGCGCGCACGCCCGAAGCCATGGCCGCGCTGGACGAGCCGACGCTGGCGCGCCTGCTGCACGGCGCCACCTTCCCCGAGCCCAAGGCGCGCGACCTGCTGGCCATCGCCCGCGCCATCCACGACGAGCACGGCGGCGCGGTGCCCGACACGATGGAGGGCCTCATGGCCTTCCGCGGCATCGGCCCGAAGATCGCGGCCCTCGCGCTCGGCGTCGCGCTCGGCCGGCCGCTCATCGCCGTGGACATCCACGTCCACCGCGTCACCAACCGCTGGGGCATCCTGGCCGCCCCGACGCCCGGGAAGACGCTGGCGGCCCTGGAACGCATCCTGCCCGAACGCTACCGCGTGGAGATCAACGAGCGCCTGGTCCCCTTCGGCAAGGTCACCTGCACCGGCCCGCGCCCCCGCTGCCCCGCCTGCCCCTTGCTGCGGATGTGCGCGCAGGTGGGCGTCGCCACGCCGGCGCCATGAACACCATGAAGAAACCTTGATTGCGGCCTGCGCCCGCCACGCCGGACCCCCATATTCGTCCCATCAGGAGGTTTCCCCCCATGCGCAAGCTCCTCGTCCTTCCCCTCGTCGCGCTGCTCGGCCTCGGCGCCTGCACCGATCCCTATGGCCGGGTGGACCCGCTGGCCACCGGGCTGCTGGGTGCCGGCATCGGCGCCGCGGCCGGCATCGGCATCGCCGCCGCCAGCCAGCCGCGCTACCACGCGCCCCGGCATGGCGGCTGGGGCCACGGCGGCGGCTGGGGCCGTCCCGTCTACGCCTACCGCCCCGCCCCGCGCCCCTACTGGGGTGGCGGCGGCGGCTGGGGCCACCACCGCGGCTGGTAACCCGCCGGAAAGCACGCGCCAGCCCTGTGAGGATGCGAAGGCGAATAGCCGAGCCGCCGCCCTTCAGGGCGGCGAAGCCAAGCCGCCGGAGGCGGCGCCCGGCGTAGCCATCGCCGCAGGCGATGGCGCTGAGGGCACGACAAAGACTCGGCTGAGCGCGCAGCGCTCAGCCGAAGCCCAGGAAGCCCTCCATCCCCGCGATCGGCGGCGCCTTCGCCAGCGCCGCGACATCCGGCACCGGCCGCGCCGTGCGCGCGTCATCCGCCAGCGCCTCCTCCACCGCCGCCGCCACGCCCAGCAGGAAGGCGTCGCCCCCGCGCGGGCCCACGATCTGCAGGCCGAACGGCATGCCGTGCTCGTCCAGCCCGACCGGCAGGCTGATCGCCGGGTGCCCGGTCAGCGTCACGTAGTAGGCCAGCGCCAGCCAGTGGAAGTAGGACCGCACCGGCTGCCCGTCGATCTCCGCCGGGTACAGCTCCCGCCACGGCCGGGGCGAGCAGGTGATGGCCGGCGTCACCAGCACGTCGTGCTCGGCGAAGAAGCGCTGGAAGTCGCGGTAGATGCGCGTCTGCGCCGTGGAGGCCCGCGCCACGTCGGCGGCCGAGTAGCGCATCGCCTCCTCCACGTTCGCGTGCAGGTTGGGGCCGCAGTCGTCCGGCCGCTCCCGCACCTTCTGCCCGTGGGCGGCGATGACCATGACGGAGCGCAGCACCTCGAAGGCCTCGTCCCCGCCGGAGACGTCGGGGGTGGCGGGCACGGCGGCGCGGACGTGGCGCGCGATCGCCTCCACCGCCACGCGGAACTGCCGGCGCACCGACTGCTCCACCAGCGCCTGCCCGAAATCCTCCGTGAAGCCGACGCGCACGGTGGACAGGTCGATCCGCCGCGGCGGGTGGAACAGCGCCGGCTCGCCGCGCACCGGGCGGGCGTGCAGGGTGTAGGCCAGCGGGTCCTGCGCATCGTCATCCGCCATGGCGGAGAGCATGAGGCACAGGTCCGGCACGTTGCGCGCCATCGGCCCCAGCACCGGCAGGGGCGACCAGCCATGGCCGCGCCGCTCCGCCGGCACCAGGCCGGGCGAGGGGCGATAGCCGACGATGCCGTTGTGCGCCGCCGGGTTGCGGAGCGAGCCGCCGGTGTCGCTGCCGCTGGCCAGCGGCACCATGCCGGTGGCCAGCGCCACGGCCGAGCCGCCCGAGGAGCCGGCGGCGTTGCGCGTGGGGTCGAAGGCGTTGCCGGTGGCGCCGTAGACCGCGTTGCGGCTGTTCGCGCCCAGGCCGAATTCCGGCACGTTGGTCTTGCCCAGCACCACGCCGCCGGCGCGGCGCAGGTTCGCCACCATCGCTTCGTCGCGCACGGGCACGTGGTCGCGGAAGATCGGGCTGCCCCAGGTGGTGCGCAGGCCCTTCGTTTCCTCCAGGTCCTTGATGCCCAGCGGCAGGCCGGCCAGCGGACCCAGCGATTCGCCGCGCGCCAGCGCCGATTCGACCTGCTTTGCGGTGGCTCGGGCGGCCTCCTCGTCCATCGCCACCATCGCGTTCACCGCCGGGTTCACCGCGGCGATGCGCGCGAGGCAGGATTCCAGCAGCTCGGTGGGCGAGAGGCGCTTCTGGCCGATGAGGCGGCGCGCCTCGACGGCGGACAGGTCACAGGGGTCGGTCATGGGCTTGGCTCTCCTCGCCGCGCAGGGTGGACCCGGCGGCGGAGTCGCGAAAGGTGCAGCCGGGGGGATGCGCCACTGCCCCACCAGCACTGACCATGAGGCCCACCAGCCGCGAAGCGCCACCGCGGTCCCGGCTGCCGGGTGACGCTATCCTAGTACCCCAGCGCGCACCCATCCTTCCGCGGGTCGCTGCCACCCGTGAGGCTGCCGCGCGCGCGATCGATGACGATCGCCTGCCCGCCGCCATGCGGCTTGGCGAAGGGGATGCACTCATGCCCCATCCCGTTCAGCGCCGCGACGACATCCGCCGGGATGCCGCGCTCGCACTGGATCTTCCCTTCGCGCGGGAACAGCCGCGGGGCGTCCAGCGCCGCCTGCACGTCCATGCCGAAGTCGAGCATGTTGGTGAGGAGCAGCGTCTGCCCCATCGGCTGGAAATGCCCGCCCATCACGCCGAAGGGCATGTACGGCTCGCCATCCTTCAGCGCCATGCCGGGGATGATGGTGTGCATCGGCCGCTTGTTGGGGGCGATGCAGTTCGGGTGCCCCTCCTCCAGCCGGAAGCCGAAGCCGCGGTTGTGCAGCATCACCCCCGATTCCTCGTCGAGGATGCCCGAGCCGAAGCTCTCGAACAGCGAGTTGATGAGGGAGCAGGCGTTGCCCTCCTCGTCCACCACGCACAGGTACACGGTGTCCGCATGCACCGGCAGCAGCGTGCGCCCCGGCGGGGGCAGCTCCATCGCGCGCCCGTCGCGGATGCCCCGGCCCAGCGCATGCAGGTAGGCGTCGGACAGCAGGTGCTCGACCGGCACCTCCACCTGCACGGGGTCGGCCACGAAGGCGTCGCGGTCGCGGTAGCCCAGGCGCGCGGCCTCGATGTGGCGGTGCAGCCGCTCCGCGCCCATCGCGCCGCCCGCGGGCGCATCGAACCCCTCCAGCATGCCCAGCATCATCAGCGCGATGATGCCGGTGCCGTTGGGCGGGCACTCGAAGATGTCCAGGCCGCGGAAGCGGCGCTGGATGGGATTCACGAATTCCGGCCCGTGCAGCCCGGCGGCGAAGTCGGCCTCCGCGTGCAGCCCGCCCTGCGCGCGCAGGGTGCGGACCATGGAAGCGGCCAGCGGCCCCTCGTAGAAGGCGCGCGCGCCGTCGCGCCCGATGGCGCGCAGCGTGCGGGCCAGCGCCGGGAAGTCCATGCGCGCGCCCGCCCGCGGCGCCTCGCCATCCACCAGGTAGTGCTTCGCGCTGGCCGCGTTGCCGCGCAGCTTGCCCGCCGCCTCCTCCCAGTCATGCGCCACGCGGGCATGGACGAAGAAGCCCTCCTCGGCGGCCTTGATGGCGGGCTGGAGCAGGAAGTCCAGCGGCTTGCGGCCATGCGCGGCGTTCAGCTTCTCCCACGCGGCGACGGCGCCGGGGATGGTGACCGAATGCGCGCTGTCCGCCTTCATCGCGGACAGGCCGGCCGCCCGCAGCGCCTCGGGCGTCGCCGCCCCCGGCGCGCGGCCGGAACCATTCATGGCGATCACCTTGCCGGTGCCGGCCGGCGCGTACAGGCAGAAATTGTCGCCGCCGATGCCGGTGCTCTGCGGCTCGATCACGCCCAGCAGGGCGGCGGCGGCGATGGCGGCGTCCAGCGCGTTGCCGCCGGCCTTCAGCACCTCGATGGCGGCGAGCGAGGCGGCGGGCATGGAGGTCGCCGCCATGCCGCGGCCGGCGATGACGGGGGAGCGGCCGGGGGCGTGGAAGTCGCGCATCGAAGGAATCCTCATGGACGGTTGTTGCGAACCTAGCGCGGCCCGCGGCGGGGCGCACACCCCCTTCCCTTCCCGTGGCGGTTTCGCTACGGCCCGGCGATGGACAGCCCCATCCCCTTCGATGCCTTCGCGGCGGTCGAGATCCGCGCCGGCACGGTGGTGGACGCCCAGCCCTTCCCCGAGGCGCGCAAGCCCGCCCTTCGCCTGTGGGTGGATTTCGGCGCACCGATCGGCGTGAAGCACTCGTCGGCGCAGATCACGGATCACTACGCGCCCGACCGGCTGGTCGGCCGGCAGGTGCTGGCGGTGGTGAACCTCGCACCCCGCCGCATCGGCCCGGTGACCAGCGAGGTGCTGGTGCTGGGCCTGGCCGACGCGAACGGCGCGGTGGTGCTCATCGGCCCCGACAAGGCCGTCCCCAACGGATCGAGGATGCATTGATGCCGCCGCGCTACTACACCGTCTCCTGGGACCAGCTGCACCGCGACGCCAAGGCGCTCGCCTGGCGGCTGGTGGAGAAGGGGCCCTGGAAGGGCGTCGTCGCCATCACCCGCGGCGGGCTGATCCCCGCGGCCATCGTGGCGCGCGAGCTGGATTGCCGCATCATCGAGACCGTCTCGGTCGTCACCTACGACGAGGAGGTGAAGGGCGAGCCGCGCGTGGTGAAGACTGCCGCGGCGGCCGGCGACGGCGAGGGCTGGCTGCTGCTGGACGACCTGGTGGACACGGGCACGACGGCCCGCGTGGTGCGCGCCATGCTGCCGCGGGCGCATTTCGCCACCGTCTACGCCAAGCCCGCCGGCAAGCCGCTGGTGGACACCTTCATCACCGAGGTGAGCCAGGACACCTGGATCCTCTTCCCCTGGGACACGGAGCAGCAATTCGTGGCGCCCATCGCCAAGTCGGCCGCGGGGAAGTAGCGGCAACCTATTTTGTCAAGGGAAACCAGGGTGTTGCGGCCGCCGTTCGGCGTGGGTCGCAACCCTTTTCCACGGCAGGTTCCCCATGATCCATCGTCGCACCACGGGCCTCGCGCTGGCCGGCGCCGCCCTCTTCGCCCCCACCCTGGTCCGCGCCCAGGGCGCCTCGGACCTGCGGATGCAGGCCATCGCGGCCTCCACCGCATCGCTCAACTCCGCCCGCCTGGGCACGCAGCGCGCGCAGAACCCCATGGTCCGCCAGTTCGCCACGCTGGAGGCGGAGGAGCAGATGGCGGCGATGGAGGCGATGCAGCTCGCCGGCATCTCCATGCCATCGCAGGTCTCCATGCGTGACGACACGGCCCGGATGATGGCCACCGTGCAGTCCGCCCAGGGCGCCGATTTCGACCGCGCCTTCCTGCAGATGCAGAAGGCCGGGCACGAGGACCTGCTGCGCATCCACACCCAGGTGAAGGCCAGCGGCGCTACGGAGGCCGAGCGCATCATCGGCACCATGGCGGTGCCGGCAATCAAGTCGCACCTCGCCACCATCGAGATGCTGATGAATATGCGGGGCTAGCGCCCTTGGAGCACGGCGCCCAGGGCCGCGAGGAGCTGCGGCGCCGTGTAGGGCTTGGCCAGCACCGGCACGGCGCGGTGGCGCGGCGGGACGTCCTGCGCCTGCAGGCCCGTGGCCAGCACGAAGGGAATGCCCCGGGCCGCCAGCGCGTCGGCGAGGTCGTAGCCGCTCTCGCCGCCGCGCAGGCGGACATCCACCAGCGCGGCCTCCGGCGCCTGCGCCTCGATCAAGGCCAGCGCGGGGGCGATGCCGGCCGCGGGGCCCAGCACCACAGCCCCCGCATCCTCCAGCGCCATCTCGGCGAACATGGAGATGAGCGGCTCATCCTCCACCAGGAGGATGCGGCGCCCAGGCAGCTTCACCATCTCCACCGCGATTCCCCCGGTCCCGTCCTGTTCCGGATAGACCCGAAAACGGTGCCCGCGCAATCATTCCGGGCACCATCCACGGTCAACTGTCGGCGCGGATGTTGTTGTCGGTGATGACGCGCCCCCACTTGGCGATCTCGCGCTCCATGAAGGCGCGGCATTCCTCCGGCGTGCTGGCGACGATGTCGCAGCCCTGGTCCTCGATGCGCGCCTTGACCTCCGGCTCGTTCAGCACGCGCGCCAGCGCCTCGTGCATGCGGCGCACCAGCGGCTCGGGCGTGCCGGCGCGGCCGAGCATGGCCCACCAGGTCGGCGCCTCGAAGTCGCCGAAGCCCTGCTGCGCGAAGGAGCGCGTGTTGGGCACGTGCCGCGTCTCGCCGCGCGTCGTCACGCCCAGCGGGCGCAGGGTGCCGGCGCGGATGTGCTGGGAGACGATGACGACGTTGCTCATGAACAGCGGCACGTGGCCCGCCACCGCATCCTGCACGGCCGGCCCGCCGCCGCGATAGGGCACGTGGACCATCCGGAACCCGCCCTGCTGCTGGAGCAGCGTGGTGGAGACGTGCGCCAGCCCGCCGACGCCGGAGGTGGCGAAGTTCAGCGTGTCCGGCGCGCGCTTCGCCGCGTCCACCACCTGCTGGAAGTCGCGGAAGGGGGTGCTCTGGTGCGCGATCATCACGAGCGGCCCGGTCGCGGCCAGGGACACCGGCACGAATGCCTCCATGGTGCGGAAGGGCAGCCGCATCACCGTCTCGTTCGTCGCCTGGGTGTCGTAGGCGAACATCCAGGTGGAGCCGTCATTCGGCGCGCGCGCCGCCTCGATCGCCCCCGTGGCGCCCGAGGCGCCGCCGCGGTTGTCGATCACCACGGCGCGGCCCAGCACCTCGGCCAGCCGGGGCTGGAACTGCCGCGCGATGGTGTCGGTGGAGCCGCCGGGCGGCCACGGCACGATCAGCCGGATGGGCCGGTCGGGGAAGCCCTGGGCCCGCAGCACGGCAGGGGCGAAGAGCCCGGCCCCCGCGAGGCCGAGCATGTGGCGGCGATTCATGGCGTTCCTCCAGCGCATTCCAGCCCCCACACTTGCGATGGATGTCAGCCCTGCGCAAGATCCGGCAGGGAAAGCACGAACACCTCGCGCCCCGGCCGCGCCAGCCCGTCCAGGTCCGCGCCGAACATCCCCGCCACCAGCCCCGCCTGCGCGTTGCCCAGCAGCGCGGTGGTCAGCCCCGCCACCTCGCCCTCGCCATTCACCACCGCGCCGCCCGAGAAGCCCATCAGCGCCCCCAGCCGCGCCGTGAAGCCGCGCCCGTAGCCCGGCAGCGTCAGCGAGGGCCGCAGCACCGGCCCGGACGCGATGGCCCGCCCCAGCCCCTCCGGCCCCACGGCCCAGAGGCGCTCACCC
>JALHNW010000026.1 GCA_022843345.1 Rubritepida sp.
GGTGCGCCAGGGTGCGGCGCGGCTCGCCGGCCGCTATGAGGGGCTGGCGGAGGATGGCGGGCTGCTGCTCGCCACCGGCGGGCGGGTGCACGCCCTGCACGCCGGCGAGGTGGAAGGGTAGGGGGCGCCATGCTGCTGGCGGTGGATGCGGGCAACACCAACGTCGTCTTCGCCGTCCATGACGGGCGGGAGTGGCGCGGCCGCTGGCGCATCGCCACCCGCGCGGACCGCACGTCGGACGAATACGCCGTGTGGCTGCTGACGCTGATGACGCTCAGCGGCCTGAAGCCCGCCGACATCTCGCGCTGCGTCATCGGCACCGTGGTGCCGGCCGCGCTCTACAACCTGCGCCGCCTGTGCCGCGACTGGTTCAGCTCCGAGCCGCTGATCGCGCGCTCCATCCTCGACTGGGGCTTCCGCATCATGGTGGACCGGCCGCAGGAGGTGGGGGCGGACCGGCTGCTGAACTCGCTGGCCGCGCACCACCACTACAAGGGCCCGCTGATCGTGGTGGATTTCGGTACCGCCACCACATTCGACGTGGTGGACCACGCGGGCAACTACATGGGCGGCGTCATCGCGCCCGGCATCAACCTTTCCATCGAGGCGCTGCACCGCGCCGCGGCCAGGCTGCCGCGCATCGGCATCGGCCGGCCGCAGGCGGCGATCGGGCGCGACACGGTCAGCGCCATGCAGTCCGGCATCTTCTGGGGCTATGTCGGGCTGATCGAAGGCATCGTCTCGCGCATCCGCGCGGAGGCCGAGATACCCCGGCTGAAGGTCGTCGCCACCGGCGGCCTGGCGCCGTTGCTCGCCGAGGGGACCACGCTGATCGAAACCGTGGACCCCGACATCACGCTCGAGGGGCTGCGCCTGTTGGCAGGCCGCAACCCCGCCCCCACATCCCTCGCTGGAACACCATGACACCCCAGGACGACTTCGCCTTCATCCCCCTCGGCGGCACGGGGGAAATCGGCATGAACCTCAACGTGTACCGCTGCGACGGCAAGCTGCTGGCCGTGGATTGCGGCATCGGCTTCGGCGGCCCGGACCATCCGGGCGTCGAGATCATGGTGCCCGACCCCGCCTGGCTGGTGGAGCACCGCAAGGACCTGCTCGGCCTCATCATCACCCACGCGCACGAGGACCACATCGGCGGCGTGGCCCACCTGTGGCGGGCGCTGCAATGCCCGGTGCATGGCGGGCCCTTCGTCTCCTCCGTGCTGCGGCGCAAGCTGGGCGAGGCCGGGCTGTCGCAGGACGTGCCGCTGCACGAGTTCAAGCTGCCGGGCAAGCTCCAGATCGGCCCCTTCGGCATCGAGTTCCTGCGCGTGGCCCACTCGGTGCCCGAGGCGCTGGCCATGGCCATCCGCACCCGCCACGGGCTGGTGGTCCACACCGGCGACTGGAAGCTCGATCCCGAGCCGCTGATCGGCCCGCCGACCGACGAGGCGGGCTTCGGGCGCCTGGGCGACGAGGGCGTGCTGGCGATGGTGTGCGACAGCACCAACGCCATGGTGGAGGGCCATTCGGGCAGCGAGGCGGAGGTGCGCCGCAACCTCGCCGCGCTGATCAAGCCGCTGAAGGGGCGCGTCGCCGTCACCTGCTTCGCCACCAACCTGGCGCGGGTGGAAAGCATCGCGCTGGCCGGGCTGGCGGCGGGGCGGGACGTGGCGCTGTTCGGGCGCAGCTTGCGCAACTCCGTGCAGTCGGCGCGCGAATGCGGCTACCTGGCGCGCATCCCCGACTTCGTGACGGAGGAGGAGGCGGGCTACATCCCCGACGACCAGCTGCTGGTGATCTGCACCGGCAGCCAGGGCGAGGAGCGCTCGGCGCTCGCCAAGATGGCGAACGACACGCACCAGAACCTGGCGCTGGGGCAGGGGGACGTGGTGATCTTCTCCTCGCGCCAGATCCCGGGCAACGAGCGCGCGATCACCCGCGTGCAGGACGAGCTGACGCGGCGCGGCGCCCGGGTGATCACGGCCGACGAGCACTTCGTCCATGTCTCCGGCCACCCGGCGCGCGACGAGCTGAAGCGGCTCTACGCGCTGGTGCGCCCGAAGCTGGCCATACCGGTGCATGGCGAGTGGCGCCACATGACCCAGCACGCCGAGCTGGCGCGCGAGGCGGGCGCGGAGGCGATCGTGATCGAGGATGGGGACGTGGTGCAGCTCGCCCCCGGCCGGGCGGAGGTGGTGGAAAGCGTGCCCGTGGGCCGGCTGGCGGTGGATGGCACGCGGCTGCTGCCGCTGCGCGGCGGCGTGCTGGGCGCCCGCGGCCGCCTGGGGCGCGAGGGCGTGGTGATGGCGAGCGTGGCGCTGGACGCGCAGGGCAAGCTGGTGGGCCGCCCGCGCGTCTCCGCGCCCGGGCTGTTCGAGGCCGAGGGGCCGGAGCACGGCCAGCTGGCGGACGAGTTGGCGCGTGCGGTGGGCGAACTTCCCAAGGGACAGCGGCGGGAGGATGACGCGGTGAGCGAGACGATGCGCGGCGTGCTGCGCAAGGCGGTGGGCCGGCGGACGAAGAAGCGGCCGGCGGTCGAAATCCACCTGATCAGGGTGTGAGGCGATGGGCTGGTTCATCGGGTTCGTCGTCTACGCGCTGGTCTGGTGGACGCTGTTGTTCTGCATCCTGCCCGTCGGCGTGCGCCCGCAGCCCGAGGGCGTGGTGGAGGAGGGCGGCTGGCGCGGCGCGCCCGCGGCGCCGCTGCTGGGGCGCAAGCTGCTCTGGACCACGGTGCTGTCCGGGGTGATCTGGCTGGGGATCTGGGCGCTGGTGGAAAGCGACGTGATCAGCTTCCGGGATGCCTGGCTGGCCATTCCCGATTGATTGCATGAAAAATAGGCGGATGCCGGGGTAATTTCCGATATCCGCCTGTTCGTCAGGCATCTGCTGTGTGACTGCCCGATTTATGGCCTTTCGACCCGGGCTTTTTGGTTGGCCGTTTCGGCCGGTTTCGCCATCATCGAGGCAGGAAGAGGATGTTCCTCTTTCTGCCGTGTGACTGGCGTTTCCTCCCTAAACTTGGGCCGCCTTCCGCAAGGGGGTGGCCCTTTCTTTTCTCTAGCGGCCGATTGACGTCCCATCAAGTCATTTTCTTCGCATAAATGTTTTTGCAGCGCAGCAAAGTTGCGCGCCCCGGCCCTGGCGGGGGTCGGGTTCTGACGGGGCCGGAGTCGTGCTAGGAGGCGGCGAGACTTCCCGAGGAATCGCCGCGTTGCGCCTGTCCCGCTCCTTCCTGCCCACGCTCAAGGAAACCCCGGCGGAGGCGCAGATCGTCTCGCACCGGCTGATGCTGCGCGCGGGGCTGGTGCGGCAGACCTCGGCGGGCATCTACGCCTGGCTGCCGGCGGGGCTGCGCGTGCTGGAGAACGTGGCGCGCATCGTGCGCGAGGAGCAGGACCGGGCGGGGGCGCAGGAAATCCTGATGCCGACCATCCAGGCCGCCGAGCTGTGGCAGCGCTCCGGCCGCTACGAGGACTACGGCAAGGAGATGCTGCGCATCGAGGACCGGCACGGCCGGCCGATGCTGTACGGCCCGACGAACGAGGAGATGGTCACCGCCCTCTTCGCCGCGGAGGCGACGAGCTACCGCGACCTGCCGCGCAACCTCTACCACATCCAGTGGAAGTTCCGCGACGAGGTGCGCCCGCGCTTCGGCGTGATGCGCGGGCGCGAGTTCCTGATGAAGGACGCCTATTCCTTCGACCTGACCAAGGAGGCCTCCGAGCATTCCTACCGCCAGATGTTCGTGGCCTACCTGCGGACCTTCGCGCGGATGGGGCTGAAGGCCATCCCGATGCAGGCCGACACCGGGCCGATCGGCGGCAAGCTCTCCCACGAGTTCATCATCCTGGCCGAGACGGGCGAGAGCCAGGTCTTCCTCGACCGCGCGCTGCTCGACTTCGACCCGCTGGCCGAGGCGCCGGACTACGACGCAGGCCTCTCCCCGCTGGTGGAGTTCTGGACGAAGCACTACGCCGCCACCGACGAGAAGCACGACGAGGCCGCCTGGGCCGCAGTGCCCGCCGAGCGCCAGGTGAGCGCGCGCGGCATCGAGGTGGGGCACATCTTCCACTTCGGCACCAAGTACTCCGAGCCGATGGGCCTGCGCGTGCAGGGGCCGGACGGGGCGGACGTGATCCCGCAGATGGGGTCCTACGGCATCGGCGTCTCGCGCCTCGTCGCCGCGATCATCGAGGCGAGCCACGACGAGGCGGGGATCATCTGGCCGGACGCGGTGGCGCCCTGGCGGCTGCACGTGCTGAACCTCAAGCCCGGCGACGCGGGCTGCGACGCGCTGGCCGGCGCGCTGCACGACGCCATGCCCGCCCAGGCGATCCTGGACGATCGCGGCGACCGCGCGGGCGTGAAGTTCGCCGACGCCGACCTGATGGGCACGCCCTGGCAGGCCATCATCGGCCCCCGCGGCGCGGCCGCCGGCAAGGTCGAGCTGAAGCGCCGCGCCACCGGCGAGCGGCTGGAGCTGACGCTGGAAGAGGCGCTGGCGCGCATCCGTGGGTGAATGGCGGCGCGCGCTGGTCTACGCCTTCGTCTCCGGAGTCGGGGGCGCCGCCCTGCTCGACCTGTTCGGGCTCGACGGGCCGACGGAGGCGAAGGTGGTGCTGAGCATGGGAATGGGTCTGCTGGGCGCCGCCCTGGCGCTGACACGGGGGGGCTGAGGTGTTCAACGGGTTCGAGCGCGCGGTGGCGGGACGCTACCTGTTCTCGCGCAAGGGGGACCGCTTCGTCTCCGCCATCGCCATCTTCTCCTTCCTCGGCATCATGCTGGGCGTGGCCACGCTGATCATCGTGATGAGCGTGATGGGCGGCTTCCGGCAGGAGCTGCTGGGGCGCATCCTGGGGCTGAACGGCCACCTGGGCGTCTACGCCGCCGAGCGCGGCAACCTCCCCGAGTTCGACGAGATCGCCGCGCGCATCCGCACCGTGCCCGGCGTGGTGAGCGCCACGCCCATCGTGGAGGGCCAGGTACTGCTGACCGCCGAGGGCGGCGGCGCCTCCGGCGGGCTGGCGCGCGGCATCCGGCCCGCGGACCTGCGCGCGCGGCCGATCATCGCGGGCAACATCCGCGCGGGTTCGCTGGACGACTTCGCGGGCGAGGACGCCATCGCCATCGGCGTGCGCCTGGCCATGCGGATGGGGCTGAACGTGGGGGACCGGCTGACCCTGGTCTCGCCGCAGGGGCGGGCCACGGTGATCGGCACCATCCCGCGGCTGCGCGCCTACCGCATCGTCGCGCTCTTCGAGGTGGGGATGAACGAGTATGATTCATCCTACGTCTTCATGCCGCTGGAGGCGGCGCAGATCTACTTCCAGACCGGGCGCGAGGCGGCGACCCAGGTGGAGGTCTTCGTGGCCGACCCCACGCGGGTGCGCGCGGTGAGCCGCGAGATCCGCGGCGCCATCCGCCAGCCGGTGCGGGTGCTGGACTGGCAGGAGGCCAACAGCTCCTTCTTCGCGGCCGTGCAGGTGGAGCGCAACGTGATGTTCCTCATCCTCACGCTCATCATCATCGTCGCCGCCTTCAACATCATCTCGTCCCTCATCATGCTGGTGAAGGACAAGGGGCGCGACATCGCGGTGCTGCGGACCATGGGCGCCACGCGCGGCGCGGTGATGCGCATCTTCCTGATGTGCGGCGCCTTCATCGGCATGGTGGGCACGCTGCTGGGCTTCGCGCTGGGCGTGCTGTTCTGCATCAACATCGAGAGCATCCGCCAGTTCATCCAGGCGCTGAGCGGGACGGAGCTGTTCAGCCCGGAGGTGTACTTCCTCACCCGCCTGCCGGCGGTGCTGAACTGGAACGAGGTGATCCAGGTGGTGGCGCTGGCCATGGGGCTGTCGCTGCTGGCGACCATCTACCCCTCCTGGCGCGCGGCGCGGACCGACCCGGTGGAGATGCTCCGCAATGAGTAGCGCGCCCCCCCTGGAGCTGCGCGCCGTCGAGCGCCGCTACCGCACCGAGGCCGGCGCGCTGGAGGTGCTGAAGGGCGCCGCGCTGACGCTGCATGCCGGCGAGATCGTGGCGCTGGTGGCGCCCTCGGGCACCGGCAAGTCCACCCTGCTGCACGTCGCCGGCCTGCTGGAGCGCCCGGATGGCGGCGAGGTGCTGGTGGATGGCCGCGCCGCCGGCACGCTGGGCGACGACGCGCGCACCGCCATCCGCCGCACCGCCATCGGCTTCGTCTACCAGTTTCACCACCTGCTGCCGGAGTTCACGGCGGCCGAGAACGTGATGCTGCCGCAGATGGCCGCCGGCACCGCCCGCACCGCGGCGCGCAGGCGGGCGGAGGAGCTGCTGGGCGGCTTCGGCCTGGCTTCCCGGCTGGACCACCGGCCGGGCAAGCTTTCGGGCGGGGAGCAGCAGCGCGTGGCGATCGCCCGCGCGTTGGCCAATGCGCCCCGCGTGCTGCTGGCCGACGAGCCGACCGGCAATCTGGACACCGCGACCGCCGGCCTGGTGTTCGAGGAGCTGCTGCGCGAGGCGCGCGGGCGCGGCCTGTCCGCGCTGATCGCCACCCACAACCCGGAGCTGGCGGCGCGGATGGACCGCACCGTGACATTGCGGGACGGGGTGCTGGTCGGGGCCTGAGGGGCTATATCGAGGGGATGCCACGACGTCCCTCATTGGTTTTCCGCCGCGCAGGAACTTGGCCGCGCACGGCGCGGCCCGCCGCCCACGAGCCCGTGCAGCCCGCACGCCAGCGGCGCGGCGCAGCCAAGCGGCCGGACGGCCGCGCCCGGCGCCTGAGGGCGCAGCAAAGACTCATGCGGGCGGCCACGCGCGACTGCTTGCCCATGGCGCACCCCCCGAGGCCGTCCGCATGAGCTTCGTCCACCTCCACGCCCATTCCGCCTACTCGCTCTCCGAAGGCGCCATCAAGGCCGACAAGCTCCCCGCCCTGGCCGCCGCCGCCGGCATGCCGGCCGTGGCGCTGACCGACACCGCCAACATGTTCGGCGCGCTGGAATTCGCCCAGGCCGCGGCCGGCAAGGGCGTGCAGCCGATCATGGGCTGCCAGCTCTGGCTGTCGCGCAAGGCGGTCCCGGAGACGCGCGAGGACACGGTCCGCCAGGGCGCCGACATCGTCACCGCGCTGGCGATGGACGCGGCGGGGCTCGCCAACCTCAAGCGGCTGTCCTCCTTGGGCTGGATGCGGTCGGACTGCCCATCGGGCAAGCCCTGCATCGGGCTGGACGATTTGCGGGCGCATGGCGCGGGCATCTTCCTGCTGACGGGCGGGGATGGTGGGCCGCTGTCGCGCCTGCTGGCGGAGGGGCGGCGCGACGCCGCGGCCTGGCTGCTGGCCGCGCTGAAGGAAGGCTTCGACGGACGCCTCGCCGTGGAGCTGATGCGCCACGGGCCGACGCCACGCCAGGCCGCGCTGGAACCCGGCCTGCTGCGCCTGGCCGACGAGGCGGCGCTGCCCATCGTCGCCACCAACGACGTGTACTTCGCCGAAGCGGCGATGCACGAGGCGCATGACGCGCTGCTCTGCATCGCCGAGGGCCGGATGGTGACGGAGAAGGAGCGCCGCCGCGTTTCCCCCGAGCACTGGTTCAAGGGCGCGGACGCCATGCGCGCGGCCTTCGCCGACCTGCCGGAGGCCTGCGGCAACACGCTCGCCATCGCGAAGCTGTGCACGGTGATGGAGACGGCGAAGAAGCCCGAGCTGCCGGTCTGCCCCAAGGTCCGCCCGGGTGCCACGGAAGGCGAGACGGTGGCCGCCATGGCGCGCGAGGGGCTGGCCCGCCGCTTCGCCCCCGGCCCGGTGCCGCCCGTCCATGCCGAGCGGCTGGAATACGAGCTGCGCGTGATCGAGCAGATGGGCTTCTCGGGCTACTTCCTCATCGTGGCGGACTTCATCCAGTGGGCGAAGGGGCAGGGCATCCCGGTGGGGCCGGGGCGCGGCTCGGGCGCCGGGTCCGTCGCCGCCTGGGCGCTGAGCATCACCGACCTGGACCCGCTGCGCTTCGGCCTGCTGTTCGAGCGCTTCCTGAACCCCGAGCGCGTGTCCATGCCCGACTTCGACATCGACTTCTGCCAGGACCGGCGGGACGAGGTGATCCGCTACGTCGTGCGCGAATACGGGCCCGACCGCGTCGCGCAGATCATCACCTTCGGCAAGCTCCAGGCCAAGGCGGCGGTGCGCGACGTCGGCCGCGTGCTGGGCATGCCCTATGGCCAGGTGGACCGCATCGCCTCGCTGATCCCCAACAACCCGGCCAACCCGGTCAGCCTGAAGGACGCCATCGCCGGCGAGCCGCGCCTGCAGGACGCCCGCGATTCGGACGAGGCGGTGGGCCGCCTGCTGGACGTGGCCCTGCAGGTGGAGGGGCTGTACCGCAACGCCTCGACCCACGCCGCCGGCGTGGTGATCGGGCGCGAGCCGCTGCTGGACATCACGGCCATCTACCGCGACCCGCGCTCGGAGATGCTGATCACCCAGTACTCGATGAAGTACGTTGAGCAGGCCAGCCTGGTGAAGTTCGACTTCCTGGGCCTGAAGACGTTGACGGTGCTGGACCGCGCGGTGAAGCTGCTGCGCGCCCAGGGCGTCGAGGTGGACCTGGACACGCTGCCGCTGGACGACGCGCCCACCTACGCCATGCTGGCCAAGGGCGATGCGGCCGGCGTGTTCCAGTTCGAAGGCCAGGGGATGCGCGACTGCCTGCGCTCCATGCGGCCCGACCGGTTCGAGGACCTGATCGCCGCGGTGTCGCTCTACCGCCCCGGGCCGATGGAGAACATCCCGGCCTATTGCGCCCGCAAGCACGGCGAGAAGTGGGACAGCCCGCACCCGCTGATCCACGACATCCTGGCCGAGACCTACGGCATCATGGTCTACCAGGAGCAGGTGATGCAGATCGCCCAGGTGATGGCGGGCTACAGCCTGGGCGGGGCCGACCTGCTGCGCCGCGCCATGGGCAAGAAGGACCGCAACGAGATGGCGCGCCAGCGCGCGATCTTCGTGGAGGGCGCGGCGAAGCAGGGGGTGGAGGACCGCATCGCCGGCGAGGTCTTCGACCTCATGGAGAAGTTCGCCAACTACGGCTTCAACAAGTCCCACGCCGCCGCCTACGCGCTGGTGTCCTACCAGACCGCCTGGCTGAAGGCGCATCACCCGGTGGCCTTCCTCGCCGCCTCCATGACGCTGGACATGGACAAGACCGACAAGCTGGCCGGCCACATGCAGGAGGCCTCGCGCCGCGGCATCAAGGTGCTGCCGCCCGACATCAACCGCTCGGGCGCCGAGTTCGTGATCGAGGCGCATGACGGGGTCGAGGCGATCCGCTTCGCGCTGGCCGCCATCAAGCGCGTGGGCTTCCAGGCGATGGCCGAGCTGGTGGCGGCGCGCGACGCGGGCGGGCCCTTCACCTCGCTCGCCGACTTCGCCGGGCGGGTGGACCCCAGGCTGCTGAACAAGATGCAGCTGGAGAACCTGGCCAAGGCTGGCGCCTTCGACGGCCTGGAAGGCAACCGCGCCCGGCTGGTGATGGGCGCCGAGACGGTGCTGCGCCGCGCCCAGGCCAGCGCGGAGGACCGCGGCTCCAACCAGATCGGCCTGTTCGGCGAGGTGGAGCAGGGCCCGCCCCTGCTGCGCCTGCCCGAGACGCCCGAATGGCCCACGCTGGACAAGCTGGGCTTCGAGGCGGAGGCGGTGGGTTTTCATCTATCTGCGCATCCCTTGGATGAATACCGCGGCGCGCTGCGGCGGCTGGGCGTCACCCTCTCGGCGCGCATCGTGGACGTGGTGCGCGCCGGCGGTGCCGCCCGCCTGAAGCTGGCCGGCACGGTGACGGGGCGCAAGGAGCGCAACACCCGCACCGGCAGCCGCATGGCCTGGGTGAACCTGTCCGACCAGGCGGGGGGCTACGAGGTCACCTTCTTCTCCGAGGTGCTGTCGCGCTGCCGCGACATGCTGGAGGAGGGCAGCGCCGTGCTGGTGACGGCCGAGGCGCGGCTGGAGAACGACGCCCTGCGCCTGACCGCCAGCGACTGCGAGCGCCTGGACGCGGCGGCCGCCGGCGCCGGGCAGGGCATGCGCATCTTCGTGGACGCGGCCACCGCCTTGCCCGACATCCGCGCGCTGCTGGAGCGCGAGGGGCGCGGCAAGGGCAGCGTCGCCATCGTCCCGCAGATCGGCCCGGGGCAGGAGGTGGAGCTGGCCCTGCCGGACCGCTGGAACATCGGCCCGCGGCTGATGCAGGCCGTGAAGACGCTCAAGGGCGTGGTGCAGGTCGAGGAGGTCTGATCAGGCGTGCAGCCCGGGCGCCTCCTGCCCGGTGCGCGCCACGTATTCGGTGTAGCCGCCGCCGTACTGCTGCACGCCGTCGGGCGTCAGCTCCAGCACGCGGGTGGAGAGTGCCGCCAGGAAGTGGCGGTCGTGCGAGACGAAGAGCATGGTGCCCTCGTACTGCGCCAGGGCCGCCACCAGCATCTCCTTCGTCGCCATGTCCAGGTGGTTGGTCGGCTCGTCCAGCACCAGGAAGTTCGGCGGGTCGTAGAGCATGCGCGCCATGGCCAGCCGCGCCTTCTCGCCGCCCGACAGCACGCGGCAGCGCTTGCCCACGTCGTCGCCCGGGAAGCCGAAGCAGCCGGCCAGCGAACGCAGCGAGCCCTGGGCGGCCAGCGGGAAGGCCTCCTCCAGCACCTCGAAGACGGTCTGCTCGCCGTCCAGCGTCTCCATGGCGTGCTGGGCGAAGTAGCCCATGCGCACGCTGCCGCCGACGGCGACGCTGCCCTCGTCGGGCGGGGTGACGCCGGCCACCAGCTTGAGCAGGGTGGACTTGCCGGCGCCGTTCACGCCCAGCACGCACCAGCGCTCGCGCCTGCGCACCATGAAGTCCAGCCCGTCATAGATCACGCGCCCGCCATAGCCCTTGCGGACCTGGCGCAGGGCGGCCACGTCGTCGCCCGAGCGGGGCGCGGGCGGGAAGTCGAAGGCTACGCTCTGCCGGCGGCGCGGCGGCTCCACCCGCTCGATCTTGTCGAGCTTCTTCACGCGGCTCTGCACCTGCGCGGCGTGGGAGGCGCGGGCCTTGAAGCGCTCGATGAAGGCCACTTCCTTGGACAGCATGGCCTGCTGGCGCTCGAACTGCGCCTGCTGCTGCTTCTCGTTCAGCGCGCGCTGGGCCTCGTAGAAGGCGTAGTCGCCCGAGTAGGTGGTGAGCGTGCCGCCGTCTATCTCGATCACCTTGCCGACGACGCGGTTCATGAACTCGCGGTCGTGCGAGGTCATCAGCAACGCGCCGTCGTAGTTGGCGAGGAACTGCTCCAGCCAGATCAGGCTCTCAAGGTCCAGGTGGTTGGAGGGCTCGTCGAGCAGCATCACGTCGGGGCGCATCAGCAGGATGCGGGCCAGCGCCACGCGCATCTTCCAGCCGCCCGAGAGCGCCCCGGCGTCGCCGTCCATCATCGCCTGGGTGAAGCCCAGGCCGGCCAGCACCTCCCGCGCGCGGCCCTCCAGCGCGTAGCCGCCCAGCTCCTCGAAGCGGGCCTGCACCTCGCCGAAGCGCTCCAGGATGGCGTCCAGTTCGTCGGCCTGGTCCGGGTCGGCCAGGGCGGTCTCCAGCTCCGCCAGCTCGGCGGCGACGGCGCTGACCGGGCCGGCGCCGTCCATCACCTCGGCCACGGCCGCGCGGCCGGCCATCTCGCCCACATCCTGGGAGAAGAAGCCGATGGACACGTCGCGGTCCACCAGCACCTGGCCCTCGTCCGGGGCCTCCTGGCCGGTGACGAGGCGGAACAGCGTGGTCTTGCCCGCGCCGTTGGGGCCGACGAGGCCGATCTTCTCGCCCTTCTGGAGCGCGGCGGAGGCCTCCACGAAGAGGAGCTGGCGGCCGTTCTGCTTGGTGACGGAGTCGAGGCGGATCATGGGCGGTGGGAGACTTCGCGAGGGTGGTGGCGGCCTTATGGCACGCGCGGCGCCCGGGGGGAGGGGGCGGCCTGCCCCAGCGCGAAGACGCGCAGGCGCGAGGCCAGCGGCTGCGCGCCGCGCGCCTCGTCC
>JALHNW010000027.1 GCA_022843345.1 Rubritepida sp.
GTGCCGGCGTCGCGCAGCGCCTCGCGGCCCGCCTCCTCCCGGCACATCGGGTCCTCGCCCGCCACGGCGCGCACCAGGGCGGCGGCGCGCTCGCTCACCAGCCCCTCGTCGTCGCCGACCAGGAGGACGACGCGGCAATCCGCCGGCGGCCCCTGGAGGAAGGCCGCCAGCCGGCGCGGATCGAGCTTCGCGGCCATCAGGCCGGGCGGCGGCGCGCCAGGGCGATGGCGACGCCCTGCACGATGCGCTCGGACAGCTCCTCGCGCAGCCGCCCCTGGGTGGCCTCGGCGGAGATCTCGGAGGCGTAGAACTGCAGGTCGGGGATGTTGAAGCTGTCCAGGGTGCGCGCGCGCCCGCGCTCGACCACCTCCGGCGCGTCGGTCTCGGTGGACAGCACCCAGTCGGCGTTCACCACGATGCGGACGCGGGTGATGGTGCCGTCCTGCCGGAAGCCCAGCGGCTCCACCTCCTGCGCCAGGGACACGGACAGGAGGTAGCGGGAGGGCGTGCCGGGCGCGCGCCCCTCCAAGCTGCGCTGGAGGAGGCGGCGGAACTGCTGGCCGGTGCGCTCGGGCATCGGGCCCACCCGCACCGACGCCAGCTCGGCGCCCGATGCGGCGGAAACGGCGTCCGGTGCGCGCCCGCCGCCATCGGGGCCGTAGACCGGGCGGAAGCCGCAGCCGCCGAGGACCAGCGCGCCGAGCAGCGCCCTACGCGACAAGGTTCACCACCCGCCCCGGCACGTGGATGCGCTTGCGGACCGGCTTGCCGTCCAGCGCGCGCTTCACGTTCTCCTCTGCCTCGGCGAGCGCGAAGATCGTCGCCTCGTCGGCATCGGCCGGCACCTCGATGGTGGCGCGCAGCTTGCCCAGCACCTGCACGGCCAGGGTCACCGTCTCCGCCTTCAGCAGCGCGGGGTCGGCCTCGGGCCAGGGCATCGTCGCCACCAGGGCGGCGCCGGGGCGCAGGCGGGCCATCGCCTCCTCCGCCAGGTGCGGCATGGCGGGGGCGGCGAGGCGCAGCAGCGCCTCGAGCGCTTCCTGCCGCGCGGCCAGCGGGGCGCGGGCAGCGTCGGCGATGGCGTTGGCCAGCTCGTGCAGGCGCGCCACGGCGACGTTGAAGGCGAAGCCCTCCCAGGCATCCGTCACCGCCGCGATGGCGCGATGCGTCGCCTGCCGCAGCTTGCGTCCCGCGGCCTCGTCCGGCGCGTCGACCTCGGCCAGGTTGGCGACCAGGCGCCAGACGCGCTGGGTGAAGCGGAAGGCGCCCTGCACGCCGGATTCCGACCACTCCATGTCCCGCTCCGGCGGGTTGTCGGACAGGATGAACCAGCGCGCGGTGTCGGCGCCGTAGCGGGCGATGATGGCGCCGGGATCCACCGTGTTGTTCTTAGACTTGGACATCTTCTCGCCGCGGCCGATCGCCACGGCGGCGCCCGTCGCCGTCTCCGTCGCGTTCCCCTCGGCGTCGAGCGACACCTCGCCGGGGTAGAGCCAGCGGCCATCGGCGGCGCGGAAGGAGGCGTGGGTCACCATGCCCTGGGTGAACAAGCCGGCGAAAGGCTCCGGCGTGGGCAGCGCGCCCATGCCGTGCAGCGCGCGGGTGAAGAAGCGGGCGTAGAGCAGGTGCAGGATCGCGTGCTCGATCCCGCCGATGTACTGGTCCACCGGCAGCCAGGAAGCGGCCTCGCGCAGGATGGGCTGCTGCGCGCGGGGCGAGCAGAAGCGGGCGAAGTACCAGGAGCTGTCCACGAAGGTGTCGCAGGTGTCCGTCTCGCGCCGCGCCGGCTTGGCGCAGCGCGGGCAAGGAACGTGCTTCCAGGTGGGGTGGTGGTCCAGCGGGTTGCCGGGGCGGGAAAAGTCCACGTCCTGCGGCAGCACCACGGGCAGCTGGTCGTCCGGCACCGGCACGGCGCCGCAACCGTCGCAGTGGATCACCGGGATCGGGCAGCCCCAGTAGCGCTGGCGGGACACGCCCCAGTCGCGCAGGCGCCAGTTCGTCACGCCCTGGCCGGCGCCCAGGCGCTCCAGCTCCGCGATGGCGGCGCGCTTGCCTTCGGCCACGCCCAGCCCGTCCAGGAAGGCGCTGTTGATGATGACGCCGTCATCAGTGAAGGCCTCGGTGCCGACCGCGAAGGTGGCGGGGTCCGCGCCGCGCGGCATCACCACCTGCGGCACCGGCAGGCCGTACTTGCGCGCGAAGTCCAGGTCGCGCTGGTCGCCGCAGGGGCAGCCGAAGATGGCGCCGGTGCCGTATTCCATCAGCACGAAATTGGCGATCCACACCGGGTATTCCTGCCCGGTGAAGGGGTGGCACACCCGGAAGCCGGTGTCGAAGCCCTGCTTCTCCGCCTGCTCGATCGCGGCCTCGCTGGTGCCCAGCGCGCGGCATTCGGCGATGAAGGCGGCGGCCTTCGGGTCGCGCGCCGCGGCGGCGGCGGCCAGCGGGTGCTCGGCGGCCACCGCCAGGAAGGACATGCCGAACAGCGTGTCGGGCCGGGTGGTGAAGACCTCGACCTCCGCCACGCCGTCCACCGCCTCCGCCATGGCGAAGCGCACGCGCGCGCCCTCGCTGCGGCCGATCCAGTTGGCCTGCATCAGCTTCACCCGCTCGGGCCAGCGGTCCAGGCCGTCCAGTGCCGCCAGCAGGTCGGGGGCGAACTTCGTGATGGAGAAGAACCACTGCGACAGCTTCTTCTTCTCGACCGGCGCGCCGGAGCGCCAGCCGCGGCCGTCGATCACCTGCTCGTTGGCCAGCACCGTGCCGTCCACCGGGTCCCAGTTGACCCAGCTTTCCTTGCGCTCCACCAGCCCGGCCCGCATGAACTCCAGGAACAGGCGCTGCTGCTGGCCGTAGTATTCGGGGTCGCAGGTGGCGAACTCGCGGTCCCATTCCAGGGACAGGCCCATGCGCTTCAGCTCGGCCCGCATGGCGGCGATGTTGGCGTAGGTCCATTCGCCCGGGTGCACGCCGCGCTCGCGCGCCGCGTTCTCGGCCGGCAGGCCGAAGGCGTCCCAGCCCATCGGGTGCATCACCAGGTGGCCGCGGGCGCGCTTGTAGCGGGCCACCACGTCGCCCAGCGTGTAGTTGCGGACATGCCCCATGTGGATCTTGCCGGAGGGGTAGGGAAACATCTCCAGCACGTAGTACTTGCGCGCGCCGGCGGGCGGCACGTCGGGCACGGCGAAGCAGCGCGCATCCTCCCAGGCGGATTGCCAGCGGGGCTCGGCGGCGGCGAAGTCGTAGCGGGCGGACGCGCCCTCGGGCATGTCGTTCATGGTGGCCCGTCCTACCGCCCCCGCGCCCGCGGCGGAAGGGCTTGCCGGGCGGCGGCGGCGGGTGAATCCTGTCCTGCGCCATCGGCCGCCCCGGCCCCGGGAAGGAACCATCCATGACAGGCGCGCCGCTGCGCAGCATGCTCTTCGCCCCCGCCAACCACCCGCGCCGGGCGGAGAAGGCGCTGTCCCTCCCCGCCGACGCGGTGATCCTGGACCTGGAGGACGCCGTCGCCGCCTCCGAGAAGGAGGCCGCCCGCGCGCCGGCCCAGGCCGCCATCGCCCTGCCGCGGCGCGGGCGCCTGTTCATCCGCGTCAACGCGCTGTCCACCCGATGGGCCCATGCCGACCTGGTGGCCGTGGTGCGGCCGGGGCTGGACGGCATCGTGCTGCCGAAGGTGGAATCGGCGGCCGAACTCGCCACCGCCGAATGGTTGGTGGGCGCGCTGGAGCGCGAGGCCGGCATGGCGGACGGCACGCTCGAGCTGCTGCCGATCATCGAGACGGCAGCCGGCATGCTGGCGTTGGAAGCCATCGCCCGCGCCGCGCGGCGCACCCGCCGCGTGGCCTTCGGCGCCGGCGACTTCACGCTGGACCTCGGCCTCGCCTGGACGCGCGGTGAGGAGGAGCTGCTGCCGCACCGCGCCCATTGCGTGCTCGCCTCCCGCGCCGCCGGGCTGGAGGCGCCGGTGGACACGGTCTGGACCGACCTGAAGGATGCCGAGGGCTTCCGCCTGTCCGTCGAGCGCGGCCGGCAGCTCGGCTTCGCCGGCAAGCTGTGCATCCACCCGGACCAGCTGGAGGCCGCCAACCGCGCCTTCGGCCCCTCCCCCGCCCAGGTGGAGCGTGCCCGGCGCGTCGTGACGGCCTTCGAGGAGGCGGAGGCCCAGGGCATCGCCTCCATCGCGCTGGATGGCGCCTTCATCGACTACCCCATCGTCCATGCCGCCCGCCGCGTGCTCGCGCAGGCGGCGGCGATCGAGGCCGCGGAGGCGCAGTGAGCGGCGGACGCCGCCCGATGCTGCCTCAGCGGCGCCAGGCGCCGGCCGCGGGGCGCTCCAGCCCCAGGTTCTCGCGCAGCGTCTCTCCCTCATAATCGCGATGGTAGAGGCCGCGGCGTTGCAGCTCCGGCACCACGAGGCGGCAAAAATCCTCGAAGGCGCCGGGCATCTGGGTGGCCACCAGCACGAAGCCGTCGCAGGCGCGGGCGGTGAACCATTCCTCCATCTGGTCGGCCACGTCGGTGGGCGTGCCGCAGAAGATCGGGAATTCCTTGATCGTGCCGCGGCCGGAGAAATGCACGAAGTCGCGCACCGTCGGGTTGGCCTTGCCGGAAAGCGAGATCACCCGGTCCTTGAACCCGGTCCAGGAGATGCGCTTCAGCTCGGCCTCGGTGAACTCGCTGTCCAGGTCCTTGGAGGCGAAGTCGAAGTTGGTCGCCTCCGACAGCAGCACCAGACCGTCCACCGGCTTGCTCAGCGACAGCACGAAGTCGCGCTTCGCCTCCGCCGCCGCGCGCGTCTCGCCCACGCAGACGTAGCAGGCGGGGGCGACCTTCACCTTCTCCGGGTCGCGCCCGGCCTCGGCCACCGCGGCCTTCAGCTCGGCATACTGCTTCTTGCCGTTCTCCAGGTTGGGGTAGATGACGAAGATCAGCTCGCCCCAGCGGCCCGCGAACTGGCGGCCGCGGCCGGATTGCCCGGCCTGGATCAGCACCGGGTGGCCCTGCGGCGAGCGCGGCACCGGCAGCGGGCCCTTCGACTTGAAGAACTGCCCCGAATGGTTCAGCGCGTGCACCCGGTTGCCATCGGCGAAGCGGCCGCTGGCCTTGTCGCCGATGATCGCGCCATCCTCCCAGCTGTCCCAGTGACCCATCACCACCTCGACGAACTCGTCGGCGCGGTCGTAGCGCAGGTCGTGCTCCAGGTGCTCGCTCTTGCCGAAATTCGCCGCCTCGCTGTCGTTCAGCGAGGTGACGATGTTCCAGGCGGCGCGGCCCTTCGTCATCAGGTCCAGCGTCGCGAAGAGGCGCGCGACGTGGAAGGGCTCGTAGTAGGTGGTGGAATAGGTCGCCCCCAGCCCGAGGCGCGAGGTGGCGCCGGCGATGAAGGACAGGATGGTGGCCGGGTCCATCTTCACCACGCGGATGCCGTTCTCCACCGCCTCGCGGTGGTCGCGCCCGTAGATGTCGGGCATCGCCAGGCGGTCGTCGAAGAAGGCGAGCTGGAACTTCCCCTCCTCCAGCACGCGGCCGATGCGCTGGAAGTAGTCCGGCGTCAGGAAGTCCATCGGGTTGGCGGGGTGGCGCCAGGAGCCGGGCGCGATGGAGCAGTTCTGGGCCTGCAGGAAGCCCACCATGGTGATCTGACGCGCAGCATCCATCGCCGCGTTTCCTCCGTGTTCGTTGGAGGCAGGCTAGAGACGCGCAGCCATCCGTGCAAGCGTTTGCACAAGCAGGCCGCGAAGTGCTACCGCGGCGGGGATGGAGGATGCCCCCCACCGCCCGCGCCCCACCTTGTCCAGCCTCTCGGCGGCGGCCGGCGTCTCCATCTCCACCGTCTCGCGCGCGTTGAAGGGGGATGCGCGCATCTCGGCCAGGCTGCGCGCCAGCATCGCCGCCCTGGCGCAGGAGGCGGGCTACCAGCCCGACATCCTGGCCCGCGCCATGTCGTCGGGCCGCACCGGCCTCCTCGGCTTGGTGCTGGGGCCGGCCACGAACCCCTTCTACGCCGCCCTGCTGGAGGAGGTGGTGCAGCAGGCGGCGGCGCGCGCCATGCGCCTGCTGATCCTGCACGCCGGCCCTGGCCCGATCGAGGACCGCACGGCGGAGGCGCTGCTGCAATACCGGGTCGATGGCTGCCTCGTCACCTCGGCCGACATGTCCTCGCGTGCCGCCGAGGTCTGCGCGCGCAGCGGCGTGCCGGTGGTGATGATCAACCGCGTGCCGCGCCTGCACGCCTCCGCCGCCTCCTGCGACAACGAGGAGGGCGGGCGCGAGATGGCGCGCTTCCTGCGCGCGGGCGGGCACCGCCGCGCCGCCGTCATCCACACCGGCGGCGCCTCCTCCAACGGGCTGGACCGCGAGCGCGGCTTCACCGAGGCCTTCGCGGGCAGGAAGGCCGAGGTGGCGGCGCGCTTCGACGGCCGATCCACCTACGAGGGCGGCTGGGCGGCGGGCGAGGCCATCGCCGCGATGCCGCAGAAGCGCCGCCCCGACTGCGTCTTCGCGGTGAGCGACATCATCGCGATGGGCGCGATGGATGCGCTGCGTGCGGCGGGGCTGCGCGTGCCGAAGGACATCTCCGTCACCGGCTTCGACAGCATCCCCGACGCCGCGCGCCCGCCCTACGCCATCACCAGCTACGAGCAGCCGGTGGCGGCCATGGTGGCGCGCGGGCTGGACCTGCTGGCCGCGCGCATCGCCCGCCCGGACACGCCGGACGAGGCGGTGCTGCTGCGCGGCCGGCTGGTCATCCGCCGTTCGGCGCGGCTGCCCCCAGCGCCGTGAAGTGGGCGGCCGGCTTCAGCAGCCGGTTCTCCATCTTCACCAGCATGCCGCCCTCGGCCGCCGCCTTCAGGTAGGCGCCCCAGGCCGGGTCCGCCGCCATGGCGTTGCGCCGCGCCTCGCGGTCCGCCTGGCTGTCGTAGCCCCAGAGGTGGACCACGGTGTTCAGCGCGCCCTCCACGGTGGTGTACCAGCCCAGGCAGCGGCCGAGGTACTTGAGCTGGAGCGGCCAGGCCTTCTCCTCGTACAGCTTCACGAAATCGGCCATGCGGTTGGGCAGGCAGGTGTAGATGCGCAGGTCCACGATCATCGAACGGTGTCCTTCTCCAGCACGTAGTCCTTGAAGCGCTTCTTCAGCTCGGCCTTCCACAGCTTGCCGGTGGCGGTCATCGGCAGGCTTTCCACGAACTCCACCGCGTCGGGCATCCACCACTTCGCCACCTTGCCCTCCAGCGTGGCCAGGATGCTCTCGGGCGTCGGGTTCGTGCCGGGGCGGGGCACCACCACCAGCAGCGGCCGCTCGTCCCATTTCGGGTGCGCCACGGGGATGGCGGCGGCGAGCTGCACGTCCGGATGCGCCATCGCCAGGTTCTCCAGCGTGATGGAGCTGATCCACTCGCCGCCGGACTTGATGACGTCCTTCGCGCGGTCCACGATCTCGATGGAGCCCAGCGCGTCCACCGTCACCACGTCGCCGGTGCGGAACCAGCCGTCACCGGTCACCGCCGGGTCGCGCTCGTGGTTGAAGTAGCCGGCGGCCGTCCAGTGGCCTTGCACCTCCAGCTCGCCGAAGGCCAGGTCGTCATGGGCGATCTCGCGCCCCTCGGCGTCGCGCACGCGCAGGTCCACGCCGAACTGGGGCCGGCCCTGCTTGCGGCTGTAGGCGAGGAAGCGGTCCTGGTCCCAATCGGCGTTCTCCGCCTTGCGGGCGTTGACGGAGCCGAGTGGGCTGATCTCCGTCATGCCCCAGGCGTGCAGGATCTCCACGCCGTATTCCTTCAGGAAGCCCTCGGTGACGGCGACTGGCAACGCCGTGCCGCCGACGACCAGGCGCGGCGGCTGCGTGAAGCGCCGCGCAGGGTCGGCGCGCAGCCATTGCAGCAGCATCGTCCAGATCGTCGGCACGCCGGCCGAGGCGGTGACGCCCTCCTCCTCGAACAGCGCGAAGAGGCTTGCGGGGTCCAGCCGCGGGCCGGGCAGCACCATGGAGGCGCCGACCATCGGCGCGGCATAGGGGATGCCCCAGGCGTTGACGTGGAACATCGGCACCACGGGCATGGACACGTCCAGCGCACCGAGGGCGAACACGTCCGGCTGCACCGCCGCCATGGCGTGCAGCACGGTGGAGCGGTGCGAGTACAGCACGCCCTTGGGCATGCCGGTGGTGCCCGAGGTGTAGCAGAGCGAGGAGGCCGCGCGCTCGTCCAGCGCCGGCCACGCCATGCCGCCATCCTCGCCGGCGATGAGGGCGTCGAGCGTCAGCACCTCGCAGGGCAGGTCGGGCAGGGGCGCGTCGCGCATCAGGATGACGGCGCGCAGCGACTTCGGCAGCCGGTCGGCCACCGCGGTGACCGCGGGCAGCACGGAGGGGTCCACGAAAAGGTGCGTGTCCTGCGCGTCCTCCAGGATATACGCGATCTGGTCGGCGAAGAGGCGCGGGTTGACCGTGTGCAGCACCGCGCCCATGCCGGAGACGGCGTAGTAGAGCGCCAGGTGATGCTGGCAGTTCCAGCCCAGCGTGGCGATGCGCTCGCCCCCCTGCACCCCGCGGCGGGCGAGCGCCTGGGCAATGCGCTTCGCCTCCTGCTGCACGCCGGGCCAGGTGGTGCGCTCGCGCGCGCCATCGGGCGTGGCGGCGACGATCTTCGCGCCCGGGTGATGCTTCGCCGCATGGGCGAGGATGGATGAGACGAGGAGCGGATGCTCCTGCATCAGGCCGCGCAGCATGGTCGTCGGACCTCCCTTTTGTTGCGGGATGGTAGCGCATCGGCCCGTGGCGGGAAGGGTTGACATTTCCGACGATGTTTCTGTATTGTTCTTTTCATCAGGGCGGAGTGGTTTCGTGCGCGAGCTGCAATTCTTCCTCCTGGTGCTCGTCACGGCCCTCCTGATGCGCGGCTGCATGGATGTGCTGGAGACGATCTTCGAGCCGTTGGACACCACCTTGGTCATCGTGGCGGACACGCCTCTGCTCGCGCTCTCCGTCCGGCTCGATGGGCGTGAGCGGGAGCTCAGGCCACGATTCGGTCCGGCGGGCTACACCCGGACGGTGCAAGTCAGCGGGCTGCGGCCGCGCGGTCGGGACTCGATGATCGAGGTGTCATGGCGAACCATCCATGGGGAAGGCAGCCTGCGGACCGGGTTCGGTATGGAACGACAGTGCGCCGCCTATCTGCCTGTCAGTCCTGCGGCTGGACTCCCGCGGGGCACCGGTCCGGGCGTATGACCATGTGGAACCGCCCGATGGTTTCTTCCTTGAGCACTGCGGGCATTACTGACGCCTCACGCGGCGCGCGCCAGCCCCATCTCGCGCAGCGCTGCACCGATGGCCGCGATCGCGCCCTCGATCTCCACCAAACCGACGCAGCCGATGGCGCCCACCCGGAAGCTCGGCGCCTCCGTCGTGAAGTAGGCGCTGATCGCCAGCCCGTGCCGCGCCAGCGCCTCGATGAAGCGCGGAAAATCCAGCCCCGCCGGCTGGTGAAAGGTGACGACGATCGGCCCCTGCTCGGCGGCGTCCAGGTAGGGGCGCACGCCCAGCGCGGCGATGCCCGCATGCAGCCGCGCGGCGTTTGTCCGGTAGCGCGCGAGGCGCGGCTCGCGCCCGCCCTCGGCGTCGAAGCGGTCCAGCGCCACGTCCAGCGCCAGCAGCGCCTGCACCGGCCCGGTGAAGCGCATGGATCCCCAGCCGTTCACCTGCGTGTTGTGCCACACGTCGCACAGGTCCAGCGACCAGGAGCGCGCATTGCCGCCGCACTGCATCAGCCGGTCCAGCCGCGCCACGGCGAAGCCGAAGCCGGGCATCCCCTCCAGGCACTTGTTCGCCGTGAAGCAGGCCACGTCCAGCTCCGGCATCGCCGCCACGTCCAGCGGCAGCGCGCCGAAGGCCGAGACGCAGTCCAGGATCATCCGCCGCCCCGCCGCGCGCACCGCCGCGCCGATGGCGGCAGGGTCGTTCACGATGCCGCTGCCCGTCTCGCTCTGCACCAGGGCGAGGTGCGTGGCCTCGGGGTGGGCGGCCAGGGCCGCAGCCACCTCGTCGGCGCGGGCACCGCGCGTGTCGGGCAGCGGCAGCTCCACCAACACGCGCCCGCTCTCGCGCGCCAGCCGGGCCAGGCGGCGGGCGTATTCGCCGTTGGCGGGGATCAGCACGGTGCCGCCGGGCGGGACATAGGTCCGGATGGCGGCTTCCAGCAGCATGTGGCCGGCACCTTGCAGGGGCAGCACGGCATGCGTGCCCTCCACCCCGCCGGCGATCGCCAGCAGGCGGCGGCGGATGCGCTCGTAGACCGGGCGGAAGCCCTCGTTCCAGGGCGCGACGTCGGCGTTCATCGCCGCGCGCACGTCGGGGTGGGTCTGCACGGGGCCGGGGGTGAGCAGGATCATGCCCAGGCCCATGCCGCGAAACGCACCGGCTTGCAACGTCGTAACACCCCGTGCCCTGACGGCGCGCCGCGGGCCGCGCTAGGCTTCCCCTCATGCCCAGCACGCGCGCCACCGCCGCCATCGTGGCCTCCGCCCTGTTCATGCAGAACCTGGACAGCTCGGCCGTCGTCACCGCCCTGCCCTCCATGGCGCGCGACTTGGGCGAGGACCCCGCGCGGCTCGGCGTGGCCATCACCGCCTACCTGGTGGCGCTGACGGTGTTCATCCCGGTCTCGGGCTTCATCGCCGACCGCTTCGGGGCCAAGCGGGTGTTCCTGCTGGCGATCGCGCTGTTCGGCCTCGCCTCCGCCATGTGCGGGCTGTCGGATTCGCTGGGCGCGCTGGTGTGGTGGCGCGTGGTGCAGGGGCTGGGGGGCGCGATGATGGTGCCCGTCGGGCGCCTCCTCCTCCTCTCCTCCATCCGCAAGGAGGAGATGCTGACGGCGATGACCTGGCTGACCATGCCAGCCATGCTCGGCCCCATCTCCGGCCCGCCGCTGGGGGGCCTGCTGACCGACCTGTTCGGCTGGCGCAGCGTGTTCTTCATCAACGTGCCGGTGGCCGTGCTGGGGCTGGCGCTGGTGGCGTGGAAGATCCCCCCCTCGGAACTGCGCGACCCTGGGCCGCCGGACATCCGCGGCCTGCTGCTGCTGGGCGGCGCGCTGGCCGCCTTCATGGCGGGGCTGGAGACGGTGGGGCGCGGCGTGCTGCCCCCCTGGTGGCCGGAAGTGCTGCTGGCGGCCGGCGTCGCGCTCGGCGTGCTGGCGCTGCGCCACATGCGCCGCGCGGCGCGGCCGGCGCTGGACCTGTCCTTGTTGCAGGAGCCGGGGTTCCGCGCCGCCACCCTGGCGGGGTCGCTGTTCCGCACCGGCGCGGGGGCGGTGCCCTTCCTGGTGCCCATGCTGCTCCAGGTCGGCTTCGGCTGGGGCGCGACGGAGGCCGGGCTGGTCACCTTCGCCACCGCGCTGGGCGCCTTCGCCATGAAGCCGCTGGCCCGGCCGATCCTGCGCCGCTTCGGCTTCCGCGCCACGCTGGTGGGCAACACGGTGCTGGCGGCGCTGGGGGTGGCGGCGGGGGCGCTGTTCACGCCCGCCTGGCCGGTGGCCGCGATCTTCGCCGTGCTGGCGCTGGGCGGGCTGGCACGGTCGCTGAACTTCACCGCGCTGAACACCCTGGCCTTCGCGGACCTGCCCAAGGCGCGGCTGTCCGCCGGCACCGGCTTCTACGGCATGGCGCAGCAGATGCCGGGCGCGGTGGCGGTGGTGCTGGCGACGACCAGCCTGGAGGCGTCACGCCACTGGCGAGGCGAAGGTGCGCTGGTGCCGGCGGACTTCACCGCCGCCTTCGTGGTGGCGGCGCTGGTGGTGCTGGCCGCGGTGCCGGGCTTCCTGGCGATGCCGCGCGGCGCGGGGGCGGCGGTGTCGGGGCATCGCCCGCCCTAACCCTTGATGATCCGGCGCGCATTGGCCCGCACGCGCCCGCGCGCCGGCGC
>JALHNW010000028.1 GCA_022843345.1 Rubritepida sp.
GGCCCGTGCGGCTGCTGGGCTTCGGCACCGACCCCGCGCCCCTGGCCGAGTGGCTGCGCCTGCATGGCTGCGACGCCACGGGCGCGGCGGCGGATGGCGACGCGGACGAGGTGCTGCTGGCGCAGGCGCAGGCGACGGGCGCATCGCTCATCGTCGCGGGCGCCGACGAGGAGGGCGGGCTGGCGCGGCTGATCTTCGGCAGCGCCACGGCGGCGCTCTTGCGCGGTGCACCATGTCCGGTGTTCATTCATGGCTAGTCGGGGCGATGGTGGTGCGGCGCGCGAGGCCCGCATCCGTCGGGCAGGCATGGCGCGCCCCTGCATGGAAGGCATCGTTCCGTCATGAAGAAGCTCCTCCTGACGCTGGCGCTCGCCGCCGGCCCGGCGCTGGCGCAGATGCCGCAGGGCGGCCCGCCGCCCGCCGTCGGCGTGGTCGAGGCCCGGCGCTCCCCCGTCACCGAATCGAGCGAGTTCATCGGCCGGATCGAGGCGATCAACCGCGTGGACATCCGCGCCCGCGTCACCGGCTTCCTGGAGCAGCGCCTGTTCACCGAGGGCACGGAGGTCGCCGAGGGCGCGCCGCTGTTCCGCATCGAACGCGCGCCCTTCGAGGCGACGCTGGACCAGGCCAAGGCCAGCGTCGCCAGCGCCGAGGCGCAGCTGTACAACGCCCGCGTGGCGCTGGCCCGCGCGCGGGAACTGCGCGCGACCGGCGCGGGCACCCAGGCCGCGCTGGACAACGCCCAGGCGCAGGAGCGCACGGCCGCGGCCTCCGTGCTCGGCGCCCAGGCGCAGGTCCGCACCGCCGAGATCAACCTGGCCTACACGGAGATCAACGCGCCCATCGCCGGCGCCATCGGGCGGGCGAACTACACGCCGGGCAACGTGGTGAGCCCCACGCTGACGGACGCCATGGCCACCATCGTCTCGCAGGACCCGATGCGCGTCGCCTTCACCATTCCGCAGCGCACGGCGCTGGAGCTGCGCCAGCGCTTCGAGGCGCGCGGCGGCGCGGACGCCGTGCGGATCCGCGTGCGGCTGGTGGATGGCAGCCTGTACCCGCTGGCCGGGCGGATAGACTTCATCGACACTTCCATCGGGCGCGACACGGACAGCATCCTGGTCCGCGCCTCCATCGCCAACCCGCTGCGCGAGGGGGTGCAGGCCAGCCAGCCCGGCGCGCGCCGCCTGATCGACGGCCAGTTGCTGACCGTGCTGCTGGAGGGCGCGGAGCCCGTGCAGGCCATCACGGTGCCGCGCGCCGCGGTGGCGCAGGACCAGCAGGGCTTCTTCGTCTTCGTGGTGGGGCAGGGCAACGTGGCCCAGCGCCGCAACATCCGCCTGGGCCGCTCCACGGCGGAACTGGCGGTGATCGAGCAGGGGCTGGAGGCGGGCGACAGCGTGGTGGTCGAGGGCATCCAGCGCGTGCGCCCCGGCGCGCCGGTGACGCCGCAGCCGGCCGGCCCTCCCCCAGGCCAACCCACCGCCCCCGGCCGCCCGGGCTGAGCGCGGCGCCATGATCTCCGCCGTCTTCATCCGCCGGCCCCGGCTGGCGATCGTCATCTCCATCGTGCTCACGCTGGCCGGGCTGCTCTCGCTCACCCGCATCCCCGTCGCGCAGTTCCCCGACATCGTGCCGCCCGTGGTGCAGGTCACCGCGCGCTACCCAGGCGCCTCGGCGGCGGTGGTGGAGAGCACGGTCGCGCAGCTGATCGAGGGCGCGGTGAACGGCGCCGACCGCATGCTCTACATGAAGAGCAACAGCGGCAATGACGGCTCCTACTCGCTCTCCGTCACCTTCGCGCTGGGCACCAACCCCGACATCAACACGGTGAACGTGAACAACCGGGTGCAGGGGGTGCTGGCCCGGCTGCCGCAGGAGGCGCAGCGCTCCGGCGTCACCGTGCGCAAGCAGTCCTCCGCGGTGCTGATGTTCCTGGGCGTGACGAGCGAGAACCCGGACCACACGCCGCTCTTCGTCTCCAACTACGTCACCATCAACATGCTGGACGCGCTGCGGCGCGCGCCCGGCGTGGGCGACGTGCAGATGTTCGGCGCGCAGGACTACTCCATGCGCGTCTGGTACGAGGTGGACCGGCTGAACAACCTCGCCGTCACGCCGGCCGAGATCATCGCCGCCATCCAGGCGCAGAACGTGCAGGCGGCGGTGGGGCGCATCGGCGCGCGGCCGATCAGCGACGACCAGTCCTTCCAGTTCAACATCCAGACCCAGGGCCGGCTGGTGACGCCCGAGCAGTTCGGCGAGATCACCATCCGCGCCAACGCCGACGGCTCGACGCTGCGCGTGCGCGACGTGGCGCGGGTGGAGCTGGGCGCGGCCAGCCAGGACGTGCAGGCACGGCTGAACGGGCGCAACGCGGTGACGCTGGGCGTCTACCTCGCCCCCGGCGCGAACGCCGTGCAGGTGGCGGCCACGGTGCGCGCCTCGCTCGACACCATGGCCACGCGCTTCCCCGAGGGGATGCGCCACACCATCATCTACAACACCACCGACTTCGTGCTGGACACGATGCACGAGGTGATCAAGACGCTGGTCGAGGCCTTCGTGCTGGTGGTGATCGTCGTCTACCTGTTCCTGGGCTCGATGCGCGCCACCATCATCCCCACCATCGCGGTTCCCGTGTCGCTGATCGGCACCTTCGCGGTGCTGCTGGCGGTCGGCTTCTCGGCCAACACCATCTCGCTGCTGGCCATGGTGCTGGCCATCGGCATCGTGGTGGACGACGCCATCGTGGTGGTGGAGAACGTGGAAGCCGTGATGGAGGCGGAGCCGGAGCTGACGCCGGCCGCCGCCACGCTGAAGGCGATGCAGCAGATCACCGGGCCGATCATCGCCATCACCCTGGTGCTGCTGTCGGTGTTCATCCCCATCGGGCTGATCCCCGGCGTCTCGGGCGTGCTGTTCCAGCAATTCGCGGTGACGATCTCGGTGGCGATGGTCATCTCGGCCATCAACGCGCTCACGCTCTCGCCCGCGCTCTGCGCCATCGTGCTGAAGCCGCATCACGGGCCGCGGCGCGGGCCGATCAGATACGTGCTGCGCTCGATCGACGCGGTGCGCGACGGCTACGCCTGGGTGGTGGCGCGGCTGGTGCGCTTCGCCGTGCTGTCGCTGGTGATCACGGCGGCCATCGCCTTCGGCATCCTGGAGCTGTCCAAGCGCACCCCGCAGAGCTTCCTGCCGAACGAGGACCAGGGCGCCTTCTTCGCGCAGATCCAGATGCCGCAGGGCAGCAGCGTGGCGCGCACCGCCGCCGCCTCCGGCCAGGTGGCGGCCGCCATCGCCGCCAACCCGGCGATGGAGAACACGCTGGAGGTCATCGGCTTCTCCTTCATCGACGGCGGCGCGCAGAGCAACTCCGCCTTCATCGTCGGCCGCCTCAAGCCCTTCGAGGACCGCACGACGCCGCAGGCCAGCGTCTTCGCCGCCATCGGCCAGGTCTTCGGCTTCGCGCAGGGCTTCCGCGCCGGCAACGTCTTCGCCTTCAACGTCCCGCCCATCCTCGGCCTGGGCACGGGCGGGGGCTTCGAATACCAGCTGCAGGACTTCGAGGGGCGCGACCCGGTGCAGCTGGGCGGCGCCATGCTGGGCATGATGGTCGCCGCCAACCAGGACCCGCGGCTGACGGGCGTGTTCTCCACCTTCTCGCCCACCACGCCGTCGCTGTTCCTGGACGTGGACCGCGACAAGGCGCAGGCCTTCGGGGTGCGGATCAGCGACGTCTTCACCACGCTCCAGGCCACGCTGGGCGGCTTCTACGTGAACGACTTCAACCTGTTCGGCCGCACCTGGCAGGTGAACGTGCAGGGCGTGGAGGCCGACCGCGACGACATCCCCGACCTGTGGCGCCTGCAGGTCCGCAACTCGCGCGGGCAGATGGTGCCGCTGGCCGCCTTCGCGAACGTGCGGGTGGTGCTGGGGCCGCAGACCATCCAGCGCTACAACAACTTCCGCTCGCTGACGCTGCTGGGCCAGGGCCGGCCGGGCGTCTCCTCCGGCGACGCGCTGGCGGCGATGGAGCAGGTCTCGGCCCGCGCGCTGCCGCAGGGCTTCGGCTTCGAATGGACCGGCACGGCGTACCAGGAGAAGCAGGCGGCGGGGCAGACCGGCATCCTGATCGCGCTGGCCCTGTTGTTCGCCTACCTGTTCCTGGTGGCGCTGTACGAGAGCTGGACCATCCCGGTGCCGGTGCTGCTCTCGGTGGCCGTGGGCGGGCTGGGGTCGTTCCTGGCGCTGGTGATCGCCGGCAAGCCGCTGGACGTCTACGCGCAGATCGGGCTGGTGGTGCTGATCGCGCTCGCCGCGAAGAACGGCATCCTCATCATCGAGTTCGCCAAGGAGCAGCGCGAGGCCGGCAAGGGGCTGCGCGAAGCGGCGGTGCTGGGCGCGCGGATGCGGTTCCGCGCGGTGATGATGACCTCGCTGGCCTTCATCCTGGGCCTGGTGCCGCTGATCCTCGCCACGGGGGCGGCGGCGCTGTCGCGGCAGGCGGTGGGGCTGCCGGTGTTCGGGGGCATGATCGCGGCCTCCTTCTTCGGCATCTTCATGATCCCGATGCTCTACGTCGTGTTCCAGGGCACGCGGGAATGGGTGAAGGGGCGGTTCGGCAGGGCCTGACCCCTTCCCAAACCGTGCCGCATCGTCAGATGATGGGGCACAGGTTTGAAGGAATCCCCGAGATGGCGAAGTTCGGCTTGAGCCAGTCCCTGCGCCGCGTGGAGGATCCGCGCCTCCTGCTGGGCCACGGGCGCTACACCGACGACATCGCGCTGCCGGGCGCGGCGCGCGGGCACGTGTTGCGCTCGCCGCACGCCCATGCGCGGATCGTCTCGCTCGACGCCGCGGCCGCGCTGGCCATGCCCGGCGTGCTGGCGGTGATCACGGGCGCCGACCTCGTGGCGGCCGGGGTGGGCGAGGTGCCCTGCGTCATCCCGCTGAAGAACAGCGACGGCACGCCGCGCGCCGACACCCCGCGCCTGCCGCTGGCCACCGACACGGTGCGCCACGTGGGCGACCCCGTGGCCTTCATCGTGGCCGAGACGGCGCAGCAGGCGCGCGACGCCGCCGAGGCGGTGGAGGTGGACTACGACATGCTGCCCGCGGTCACCGACCTCGCGGTGGCGCACCTGCCGGGGCAGCCGCAGGTCTGGGCATCGGCGCCGGACAACACCTGCTTCGACTGGGAGGCAGGCGACGGCGCCAAGGCCGCGGCGCTGATGGAGGGCGCGGCCCATGTCACCCGGCTGACGGTGGTGAACAACCGCATCATCGTAGCCTCGATGGAAGGGCGTGCCTGCGGCGCGGAATACGACGCGGCCACCGGCCAGTTCACCGTGCACGCCGGCACCCAGGGCTCCTGGCTGGTGAAGGGGCTGCTGGCCAATTCCGTGCTGAAGGTCCCGCCCGAGAAGGTGCGCGTGGTGACGCCCGACGTGGGCGGCGGCTTCGGCATGAAGCTGTACCTCTACGCCGAATACGCGCTCTGCGCGGTCGCGGCGCGGCAGGTGGGCCGGCCGGTGCAATGGGCCGCCGAGCGCACCGAGGCCTTCCTCAGCGACACCCATGGGCGCGACAACATCACCATGGGCGAGCTGGCGCTGGACAAGGACGGGAAGTTCCTGGCGCTTCGCACCCGCAACCACGCCAACATGGGCGCCTACCTGTCCACCTTCGCGCCCTTCATCCCGACGGGGGCGGGCACCAAGGTGCTGGCCAGCGTCTACGACTTCCAGGCCATCCACGCCCGCGTGCTGGGCGTGATGACCAACACCGTGCCGGTGGACGCCTATCGCGGCGCCGGGCGGCCGGAATCCAACTACCTGGTCGAGCGCCTCATCGACCAGGCGGCGACCGAGATGGGCATCGACCGCATCGAGCTGCGCCGGCGCAACATGGTGCAGCAGGCGGCCATGCCCTACGTCACCGCCATCGGCCAGCGCTACGACAGCGGCGACTTCCCGCGCGTGATGGACGCGGCGCTGGCGAAGATCGACTGGCACGGCTTCCCGGCGCGCCAGGCCGAGGCGGCTTCGCGCGGGAAAAAGCGCGGCATTGGCCTCGCCTACTACCTGGAGGCGACCGGCGGCGGGCCGACGGAGAACGCCAAGGTCGTCTTCGCCGATGACGGCATGGTGGACGTCTATGTCGGCACCCAGAGCACGGGGCAGGGGCACGAGACCGCCTACGCCATGCTGACGCAGCACGAGCTGGGCATCCCCCTCGAGAAGATCCGCATCAAGCAGGGCGATTCCGACACCCTGCCCGATGGCGGCGGCACCGGCGGCGCGCGGTCGCTGTATTCCGAGGGCCAGGCCATCCTCGTCACCGCGGCAAGCGTGGTGGAGAAGGGCAAGGAAGCCGCGGCGCAGCTGCTGGAGGCGGCGAAGGTGGACATCGAGTTCGCCGGCGGCCGCTTCAGCGTGGTGGGCACCGACCGCGGCATGGGCATCCTCGACGCCGCCGCCCGGCAGCGCGCCCGCGTGGCAGCCGGCGAGGACACCATCCTGCTGGACGCGCTGGAGACGGCGAAGATCGACGCCCACACCTTCCCCAACGGCTGCCACGTCGCCGAGGTGGAGGTGGACCCGGAGACGGGGCACATCGCCATCCCGCGCTACATCGTGGTGGACGACGTGGGGCACGCGCTGAACCCGCTGATCGTGCGCGGGCAGGTGCATGGCGGCGTGGCGCAGGGCATCGGCCAGGCGATGATGGAGCGCACCGCCTACGATCCGGAGAGCGGGCAGCTGCTGTCCGCTTCCTTCATGGACTACGCCCTGCCGCGCGCCGAGGACCTGCCGGAGATCGAGGTGGACCTGATCGAGGTGCCCTGCGAAACCAACCCGCTGGGTGTGAAGGGTGCGGGGGAGGCGGGCGCGGTAGGCTCGCCGCCCGCGCTGGTGAACGCGCTGATCCACGCGCTGGGCGTGAAGCAGATCGACATGCCGGCGACGCCGGAGATCGTGTGGAAGGCGCTGCACGCGGCGTGAGGGGGACCCCCGCGCGCCGCGTGTTGCGGCGCGCGGGCGCGGTGGGCGGCATGGGCATGGTATGCCATGCGGGGCAGACTGGAGCAGCGGTAGGAACCGGGTTCCAACCTTCGCTGGTGTTCGTGCGACACGTCTCGCCTGCTGGGTCACCTCCCCTCCAGTGCCTGGGTAAGGGCGTTGGCTCCGCCAGGTGCGCGCGGCTCTCGGCGCCGCGCTGCGGCTGCCGCCCACCATGGTCCAGGACCGATATCCGCGGCAGCGCTTTATCGTCCAACACGAGCCGCATGCGTTAGCAGCGCACGCTCCAATCTGCCGGGAGGGGGGCGGGGTGACCCGCGTCTCTGCCGGGATGGTCTGCTGCGAGGGTCCAGCAGGGCGGCGGCGTGAGCTTGCGTGACCTCCGCCTGAATGGGAATCGATGGAGCAGCTCGCGCAAGGGCCTGAACGTACGGGGGTGAGCATTTCCTCCGCCACTGCCCCGTAACCTCCTGGACCACGCCGACGTAGGAATGAATCTCGGAGAGGCGATGCAAGCTCGATGGGTCCAGGCGCCGCTGTGTCTATTGTCTGTAAGACGCCGGGTGTTGGCGGAGGAAAGTCGCGCCTTCGGCCGCTGCTCGGGGCGGAAATGGCACAACGGCTTTCCGCCTGTTTCATCCGCGACGTTGCCGTGGCCCTGGAAGCCGTTCCCGAAGGGCTTGGCCGGCACCTCTACGCGCTCTTCAGCCCGGCCGGATCGGAGGCGGTTCTGCGCTCGCTCCTGCCACCGCCCTGGACGCTGGTGCCGCGCCAGGAGGCATCCGTCGGCACCGTGCTGCAGGCAAGCATGGCGGCCTTTTTCGCCGACGAGCATGACTGCGCGATCATGGTGAATGGCGACAGCCCGACCCTGCCGACCGCCTTCGTCGAACAGGCGATCGCCGCACTGCGCGAGCCCGGCGACCGTGTCGTCCTTGGCCCCGCGCTCGACGGCGGCTACTATCTGGTCGGTTTGAAGCGCCCCCACCCACGGCTGTTCGAGGACATCGCCTGGAGCACGCCGGAGGTTCTCGCCTGCACGCTACGGCGCGCGGAGGAAATCGGCCTGCCCGTCGCAATGCTGCCGACGTGGTACGATGTGGATGAGCCCCAGGACTTGCTGCGGCTGCAAGCTGAACTTCTTGGGCAAGCGCCAAGCAGAGGCGCCGGGGCGGCAATCGGCCCGGCGCTCCATACGCGCGCTTTCCTGGCCACTTGGACGGAAGCGCAGGCAGTGGCCCCGTAACCTCGCGGGTGCGTCCGTCGAATTGATTGAGGAACCGAACGAGGCCCACCCCCCATGGACGCGACAGCGCCCACCCCCGGACGCCGCCCGCTGCTGCGCGACGGGGTGCTGCACGCCGACCTCTGTGTCATCGGCGCGGGCTCGGGCGGCCTCTCGGTCGCGGCGGGCGCCGTGCAGATGGGGGCGTCCGTCGTCCTCATCGAGAAGCACCGGATGGGCGGTGACTGCCTGAACACGGGCTGCGTGCCCTCCAAGGCGCTGCTGGCCGCGGCGCATGCGGCTCAGGCGGTGCGCGGCGCCGCCCGCTTCGGCGTGAACGGGCATGATCCGGCGATCGACTTTGCGCGGGTGCACGCGCATGTCCATGGCGTCATCGCCGCGATCGCCCCCCATGACAGCGTCGAGCGGTTCGAGGGTCTCGGCGTCACCGTCATCCAGGCCGCGGGCCGCTTCACGGGGGTGCAGGAGGTCGAAGCCGGCGGCCAGCGCATCCGCGCGCGGCGCTTCGTCGTCGCCACCGGCTCCTCGGCCGCCGTCCCGCCAGTCCCGGGCTTGGCCGAGACACCCTTCCTGACCAACGAGACGGTGTTCGGCCTGACCGAACGCCCCGGCCACCTGCTCGTACTCGGCGGCGGCCCGATCGGCATAGAGATGGCGCAGGCCTTCCGCCGCCTCGGTGCCGCGGTAACGCTGGTGGAGCGCGCCGCGATCCTGCCCAAGGACGAGCCGGAGGCGGTGGCGATCCTGCGCGAGCGCCTGCGGCACGAAGGGGTCGCTGTACACGAGGGCGCCGAAATCCTCGCCGCTCGCCGCGCCGCCAACGGCGTGGAGCTGGAATTGCGCGGGCCGGGCGAACCCTTGGTGTTGCAAGGGACCCACTTGCTGATCGCCGCCGGCCGGAAGCCCAATACTGCCGGCCTCGGCCTCGAGGAGGCCGGCATCGCGGCAACGCCGCGGGGGATCACCGTCGATGTCCGGCTGAGGACGAGCAATCGCCGCGTCTTCGCGATCGGCGACGTCGCCGGCGGGCCGCAATTCACGCACATCGCCGGTTATCACGCCGGCATCGTCATCCGCAACGCGCTGTTCGGCCTGCCCGCGAAGGTGGACTACGCGGCCTTGCCGTGGGTGACCTATGCCGATCCCGAACTCGCGCATGTCGGCCTGACCGAGGCCGGGGCGCGGGAGGCGGGCCATGACGTCTCCACCCTGCTGCAGTCCCTCTCGGGCAATGACCGCGCCCAGGCAGAGCTGGAGACCGAAGGTCTCGCCAAGGTCGTGCTCGGCCGCGGCGGGCGGATCCTGGGCGCCACCATCGTCGCGCCGCGCGCTGGCGAGATGATCGGCATATGGGGCCTTGCGATCCAAAAGCGGCTGAAGATCGGCGCGGTCGCGTCATCGCTCGCTGCCTACCCGACCATGTCGGAGATCTCGAAGCGCGCGGCGGGAAGCTTCTACACGCCGACATTGTTTGGGCCCCGGACGCGCCGCCTGGTCGGCCTCGTCCAGCGCCTGCTGCCCTGAAGGGAACGCAGCATGACCATCGCCCGCCTGCTTAGCGACCGGCGCCTGTGGATCGGCCTGGGCGTGCTCGGCCTGCTCCTCGCCCTGCGCGCCTCGGGGCTGGGGGAGCACCTCTCGCTCGCCACGCTGGCGATGCACCGCGAGGCGCTGGGCGCCTTCGTCGCGGCGAACCTGGGACTGGTGGCGCTGGCCTATGTCGGCATCTACGTCGCGGCCGTCGCGTTCTCCTTCCCCGGCGCGGTGTTCCTCACGCTGGCCGGAGGCTTCCTGTTCGGCGCGGCGGCGGGCACGGCGCTGACGGTCCTCGGCGCGACCATCGGCGCGACGCTGGTCTTCCTGTTCGCGCAGCGGTTGTTCGGGGCGGATGCGCTGGACCGGCTGGGACCGAAGGCGCGCGCACTCGGGGAAGGCATCAGGCGCAATGCCGCCTCCTACCTGCTGGTGCTGCGGCTGGTGCCGCTGTTCCCCTTCTTCCTGGTGAACCTGGTGCCGGCTTTCGTCGGCGTGCGGCTGCCGGTCTACGTCGCCACCACCGCGCTCGGAATCCTGCCGGGCACCGCCGTGTTCAGCCTGGCGGGTGCTGGCCTGGGCGAGGTGCTGGCGATGGGCGGCGCCTTCGACCCGCGCGCCGTGATGACGCCGCAGATCCTCGGCGCGCTGCTTGGCCTCGCGGCGCTGTCGCTCGCCGCGATCCCCCTCAAGGCGCGCTTCGCGCGCAACTGACGGAGCATCCCATGATCCCCCGACGCACGCTGCTCGCGCTCTCCCTTGTCGCGCCGGCGGCGCAGCCTGCCCTTGCGGATGCCGATGCGTCGCTCGATGCCTTGCTCGGACGCTACGTGGTCGACCACCCCGACGGCGTGACCCGTGTCCGCTACGCTGCCTGGAAGGCCTCGGGCAGCGACCTCGCTGCGCTCGACGCCTGGATCGCCGAAGCCGCCTCGCGCCGTCCCGCCGCCATGGCGCGGATGGACGCCTTCGCCCATTGGGCCAACCTGTACAACGCGCTGACGCTGAAAGTGGTGCTCGAACGCTACCCGGTGCGCTCGATCCGCGACATCCGCTCGAGCGGCGTGCCGCTCGACCCGAAGGGCTGGACCGGGCCGTGGCGTACGCGGCTGGTCACGGTGGAGGGGCGACGCATGTCGCTCGACGACATTGAGCACGAGACGATGCGCCCGACCTTCCGCGATCCGCGCGTGCACTACGCGGTGAATTGCGCCTCGATCGGCTGCCCCAACATCTGGCCGCGCGCCTGGCGGGCGGCGACGCTGGAGCGCGGGTTGGACGCCGCGGCGGCGGCCTTCGTGAACCATCCGCGCGGCGTGACCGTGCTGCCGGACGGGCGGCTGCGCGTGTCCTCGATCTACAGCTGGTTCCGCGAGGATTTCGGCGGCAGCGAGGCCGGCGTGGTCGCGCATCTGCGCCGCCACGCAGCCCCGCCGCTGGCAGCACGCCTCAGTGAGCGCGCCGCCATCGCCGGGGACGCCTACGACTGGGCGCTGAACGATGCCCCACCGGGCGCATGAGGCGGGTGCGCTCAGCCGCCGCCCATCCGCGCCAGCAGCCGGCCCCAGGCACCGTCGAAGGGGTGCACCCCCGTCGCACCCGGGCCGAGTTCCAGCGGCCGCGCCTCGGCATGCCAGCGGAAGATGCCGCCGCGCAGGTTCAGCAGCGCCGCGGCCGGGGCCTGCGCCGCCGCTTCGCGGATGCCCTGCACCATCAGCCCGGACCGCCAGCCGACGGCGCAGTAGAGCACCACGGTCGCGCCGGCCATGCGCGCGCCGTGTCCGGCCAGCACCGCGGTGGCCGGCGCCCCTGGCGAGACGCGCAGCGCGCCGGGAATGCGGCTCTGCGCGTGTTCGGCAGGCTCGCGCACATCGAGCAGCAGGATTCGCTCTCCCGACGCGAGGCGCCTGGCGAGCTCGACCGAGGTGATCTCCGGCACCGGCAGCTGTCGCGCCACCGCGGCCTCGACATCATGCATCGTCGTGCCGGGATCGGCCGGGTCGGGCAGGCCGCGCCGCCAGGGCCAGGCGACCGCCGCGCTGGCCG
>JALHNW010000029.1 GCA_022843345.1 Rubritepida sp.
CATCGGCGGCGCCGCGCCCAGCAGCCCGGCGCGCCCGCCGGTGCGGCTGGGCGGCTTCTTCGAATCGCCCTTCGGCGGCCCGCCCGTGGCGCTGGGCGGCACCGCGCCCACCCGCGCCTACGAGATCGTCCCCACCCTGACCGGGCGCGTGACCGCGACCGACAACGCCCGCCTGGGCGCCGGGCGGCGGCAGGAGGAGGTGATCACCTCCATCATCCCCAGCCTCGCCGTGCGGGCCAGCTCGGCGCGGCTGCAGGGCACCGCCAGCTACGCGCCCAGCTTCAACTTCTACCTCAACGACACCCAGCCCAGCCGGGTGGACCACCGCTTCTTCGGCTCGGGCACGGTGGTGGCCATCCCCGACGCGCTGTTCGTGGACGTCCGCGCGCTGAGCAGCCTCACCCCGGTCAATCCCGGGCTGAACCAGAGCAACACGCTCACCGACCGCCGCTCCGACCTCGCGCAGAACTACTTCTTCTCGGTCAGCCCCTACTACATCCACCGCTTCGGCAGCCTGGCCACCGCCATCGCCGGCTACCAGTTCTCCTATGCCGACCGCCAGGCCCAGACGCTGCGGGTGAACCCCGCCAACCTCGCCAGCCCCGGCGTGGGCGGCAACGAGGCGCTCACCACCCACACCGGCTACGCCGCGGTCCGCACGGGCGAGGATTTCGGCCGGCTGGCGGCGGAGGCCCGCGTCAGCGGCAGCGCCTTCACCGGCGGCAGCGCGGTGACGGACGGGGCGAGCCGCATGCTGGCCGTGCTGGAAACCCGCTACGCGGTGATGCGCACCGTGTCCGTGCTGCTGGAGGGCGGGTACGAGAACCTGCGCTTCGGCGGCGTCACGCCCTACCGCGTGGACGGCCCGGTCTGGGGGGTGGGCGTGCGGCTGGACCCCAGCCCGAACAGCACCATCACCCTGCGCTACCGCCGGCGCGACGGCTTCGACAGCCCGCAGGCCGATGCGCGCGTGCAGCTCAGCCCGCGCACCGTGCTCTTCGGCCGCTACCAGGAATCGGCGACCACCACGCTGCGCCAGACCTCGGACCTGCTGAACACCATCACGGTGGACGAGCTGGGCAACGCGGTGGACAGCCGCACCGGCGCGCCGGCGCCCGAGCTGGGGGGCGCGGGCTTCCTGGGCGTGCAGAACGGCCTGTTCCGCTCGCGCCGGGGCACCGCCTCCGTCACGCATTTCTTCACGCGCAACACGCTGACCCTGCAATACGCCCACGACCAGCGCTCGCCGCTCAGCGTCGCACCCGGCCAGCTCGCCTTCTCGCAGCAGGGCAACACCGTCTCGCTGATCGGCCAGCGCCAGCTGAGCGGCGTGACGAGCGCCTTCGCCTCCGTCGGCTATTCCTGGAACCGCTCGGGCACCTTCGGCTCGCGCAGCGAGACGGTGAACGGCCGGCTGGGGCTGTCGCACCGCTTCACCGAGCAGCTCTTCGGTTCGCTCCAGTACCAGGTGATCCACCGCACCTCGAGCGTGGCGGGCACGGCCGGCAGCCTGGCGCCGCGCGACGCCACGCAGAACTCGCTGATCGGCTCGCTGACGGCGAGGTTCTGACGAAAACGCGAGCGCGGCAGGGACTTCCCGGCCCCGCCGTGCTCTAAACCCCGCCAGGCCGCCAGCAGGAACCCGCATCCGCATGCTCGTCGAACATTACGGCTTCCGCGAACCGCCCTTCCTCATGACGCCGGACGCCCGGCTGTTCTACGCCAGCCACGGCCACGCCCGCGCCTACGCGCACCTGGTCTACGGCATCGCCCAGCGGGAGGGGTTCATCGTCGTCACCGGCGAGGTGGGGGCGGGCAAGACGACGCTGATCGAGCGCCTGTGCTCCGAGCTCGCGCCCGGCGCCTTCGTGGTGGCCCGCGTGGAGACGACGCAGGTGGCGGGCGACGACCTGCTGCGCCTGGTGGCGCGCGGCTTCGGCGCCGCCTCCGACGGCACAAAGGCCGACGTGCTGGCCGCCATCGCCGCGAAGCTGCGCGAGGCGGGCGGCGAGCCGGGCGCGCCGCGCCACCTGCTGATCGTGGACGAGGCGCAGGCCCTGGCCCCGGCGGCGCTGGAGGAGCTGCGGATGCTGTCCAACTTCACGGACAATGGCCGCGCCCTGCTGCAGACCCTGCTGATCGGCCAGCCGCAGCTGCGCCGCCTGATCGCCAGCCCCGACCTGGACCAGCTGCGCCAGCGCGTGCTCGCCTCCTACCACCTGTCCGGGCTGACGCAGGAGGAGACGCGCGCCTACATCGAGTTCCGCCTGCGCGGCGTGGGCTGGGAGGGCGTGCCGGCCTGGGAGGAAGGCGCGCTGGACCGCGTGCACCAGCTCACCGGTGGCATCCCGCGGCGGATCAACCGCCTGTGCTCGCGCGTGCTGCTCACGGGCGCGATCGAGAATGCGGACGTGCTCAGCGTCGCCATGGTGGAATCCACCGCCGCCGAGCTGGAGGAGGACCTGGGCGCCGGCCTCCAGCCGCTGGAGGAGGAGCGCGGCGCGACACCCCCGCCGGCCGGGCTGCGCGCCGAGCTGGACGAGCTGGCCGACCGCATCGCCTCGCTGGAGCGCGCCAACCGCCAGCGCGAGCGCGTCTTCGGCGTGCTGAACGAGATGATCGCCGTGATCGGGCGCCATCGGTGAGCGCCGCGCCTCGCAACGCGATGACGGTGGATGTGGAGGACTGGTTCCAGGTCCAGGCCTTCGCCGGCACGCTCAAGCGCGAGGACTGGGAGGGGCTGGAGCGCCGGGTGGAGGCCAACACGGAGCGCGTGCTGGAGGCCTTCGCCCGCCACAACGTGCGCGGCACCTTCTTCACCCTGGGCTGGGTGGCCGAGCGCCACCCCCTGCTGGTCCGCCGCATCGTCGCCGCCGGGCACGAGCTGGCCAGCCACGGCCACGGCCACGAGCAGGTCCACGCGATCGGCGAGGCGCGGTTCCGCGAGGACATCCGCCGCGCCAAGGCCGTGCTGGAGGATGCCGGCGGCGTCCTCGTGCGCGGCTACCGCGCGCCCACCTTCTCCATCGGCCCCGCCACCCCCTGGGCGCATGCCGCCCTGGCCGAGGAGGGGCACGGCTACTCCTCCTCCATCTTCCCGGTGAAGCACGACCTGTACGGCGCGCCCGACGCCCCGCGCGGCCCGCACCGTCCGCGCGCCGACGGCGTGCCGGAGCTGCCGATGACCACGGTGCGCGCGCTCGGCCGCAACCTGCCCTGCGCGGGCGGCGGCTGGTTCCGCCTGGTGCCCTACCCGCTGTTCCGCACCGGCCTGCGCCGGGTGAACGGCCTGGAGGATGCCCGCGGCATATTCTACTTCCACCCCTGGGAGGTGGATCCCGGCCAGCCCCGCGTGGCGCAGGCCGGGCGGCTGTCGCGCTTCCGCCACTACACCGGGCTGGACAGCATGATGGCGCGGCTGGACATGCTGCTGCGCGACTTCCGCTGGGGGCGGATGGACGAGGTCTTCGCGGCCGAGCTGGGGAGCTGAACGCATGGCGGTGACGCTGCGGGAGCTGGACGCCGCGGGCGCCCCGGCCTGGGACGCCTTCGTGCGCGGCCGGCCGGAGGGGACCTTCTTCCACCTTTCGCCCTGGGCGGCGGTGATCCGCGGCGCCTTCGGCCATTCCACCCACTACGTGATGGCCGAGCAGGACGGCGCCGTGGTCGGCGTGCTGCCGCTGGCGCGGATGAAGACGCGCCTGTTCGGCGACCTGCTCTCCTCCACCCCCTTCTGCGTCTACGGCGGCAGCCTGGCGGCGACGCCGGAGGCCGCGGCCGCGCTGGAGGCGCACGCCCTGGCCCTGCGCGACCGCCTGGGCGCCCCCGTGCTGGAGTTCCGCCGGCGCGGCGCGCCCGATCCGGGCTGGACGGGGCGCGCGCCGCTGTACTTCACCTTCCGCAAGCCGATCCGCATGACGGGCGACGACGCGAAGGACATGGCCGCCAACATCCCGCGCAAGCAGCGCGCGGAGGTCCGCAAGGCGATCGAGAAGTTCGGCCTGCGCTCCGTCTCGGACAGCGACACCCGCACCCTGCACCGCGTCTACGCCGAGAGCGTGCGCAACCTGGGCAGCCCGGTCTTCCCGCGCCGCTACTTCCGCCTGCTGGCCGAGGCCTTCCCGGGCGAGCACGACGTCACCACCGTGCTGGCGGGCGGGACGCCGGTGGCGAGCGTGCTGAACTTCCACTTCCGCGAGGAGGTGCTGCCCTACTACGGCGGCGGCCTGCCGGTGGCGCGGGAGAACCGCGCCAACGAGTTCATGTACTGGGAGGTGATGCGCCGCGCGGGGCGCGAGCGGGGCGCGACCCTGTTCGACTTCGGCCGCAGCAAGCTCGGCACCGGGGCCTTCGACTACAAGAAGAACTGGGGCTTCGAGCCGGAGGAGCTGCATTACTGCTACCGCTTGGCGGAAGGCGCGGCGGTTCCCGACAACAACCCGAACAACCCGAAGTACAAGCTGGTCATCGCGGCCTGGAAACGGCTGCCGATACCTGTGGCGAACCTGCTAGGCCCGCCGCTGGTGCGCGGGCTGGGCTGACCGGGCGCCTGGGCGATCCTTCAGGCCGCCGCGCACGCGGCGACGACCGCGCGGGCCCGGCCCCCACGGCAGTACCCGTCAGATAAACGTCATCTCCACAACCCTGAATAGTTATCGGGCAAAGGCTAAAGGCCTTGCCCGGAACGCTTTTCTGCGTTTCCTTCCCAGTCTTGTATTCAGCAAAAAATAACCCTCGGTTGGTAGCATTACCGATGCAGAACGCACGGAATGCGTGCATCAGTCTCCGACGTAGCGCGTATTGCGAGTGTCCATTAACCAACGCATGAGGGTGTTCGCTGGGGCAGTTTGTGGGTTTGAGACGCATTTTTTACTTTTAGAGACGACCTGACAGCCTTCTGCCCGGCGGCCGCGGAGAGAGAGATTTCGATGTCCGGAACGGTCCTGAAGCCTGAAATGACGTCCCTCGTCGCCACCGACGTCACGGGGGTGATCTTCCAGAATGCGGGTGCGGCCACGCTGGGGGCGGGCGTCGCCACCTTCGGCCAGACCTTCCTCGCTGGCGACCTGCCGGCCGGCGCCACCCTGGTGGCCCGCATCAACGGCGTGGACGTCCCCGTCCAGGTGGATGCCAAGACCTTCAACGCCGACGGCTCGGTGAAGTTCGCCGTGCTTTCCGTCGAGCGCCCCGCGCTGGCCGCAGGCGAGACGGCCGAGGTGGCCCTGCGCGTGGACGCCGCCGGCCCCGTGGCCGGCCCGGCCATGGACCTCGCCGCCGCCCTGGACGGGCGCAGCCTGGCCGTGGACATCACCCCCTCCGGCGGCGCCACGGTCACGGTGGACGGCATCGCCGCGCTGAAGGCCGCCCTGGCCGACGGCACCGCCAGCTTCTGGCAGCAGGGCGCGCTCGCCACCGAGGCGCGCGTGGTCGTGGACCTGCCGGGCTCGCAGCGCCTGGTCTTCGACATCACCGTCTTCAAGGATGGCGAGTTCAGCGCCACCGTGGGCTTCAACAACGACGAGGCGATGGCCGCCACCGGCGGCACCGTCACCTACGAGGCCGTGGTGCGCCTCGACGGCGTCGAGGTGGACCGCGAGGTGGTCCGCCAGGCGCAGTACCAGAACTGGCACGCCACCTACGCCTCGGGCGAGGTGGATGGCGGCCAGGGCCTGGGCGACCAGTCGGCCGGCTGGCTGAACATCCAGCACGACATTCCCTACCTGCAGGCCAGCGGCGCCGTCGCCCAGTACGACCTCACCATCGGCGTGAACGAGGGGCTGCTGGCGAAGTGGGCCACGATGGCCGACGGCAGCGGCTGGGGCGAGCCCCTGGCCAGCAACGGCATCACCACCTCCATGGGCAACACGGGCGGGCGCGAGGACATCGGCATCCTCACCGCCGGCAACACCGGCTGGCTGATCACCCAGGATGCCCGCGCCGCCGAATACGCGCTGGGCCAGGCCGATGCCGCGGCCGGCGTGCCCTGGAACATGTGGGACGCCGCCAACGGCACCTGGCTGAACACCGACAACTACCCCAAGCTGTGGACCGACGCGCGCGGCGGCACCGGCCGGCCCGGCGACGCCAATTCCGGCGGGCTGACGCAGCAGCTCGACTGGTCCAGCGGCTGGGGCGTGGACCGCGCCCACCAGCCCGAGCTGTCCTTCCTGCCCTACGTGATGACGGGCGAGCGCGCCTACCTCGACACGCTGATGGCGCAGGCCTCCAACACCATCATGTCCACCTGGAACGTCCCCCGCCAGTACGGGGACGCGCTGATCGTGAACGGCAACCAGGTCCGCACCTCCGCCTGGTCGCTCCGCCAGGTCGAGAACGCCGCCTGGGCCGCGCCCGAGGGCAGCGAGGAACAGGCCTACTTCCAGTCCATCTCCGACAAGAACTGGAGCTGGCTGGTCTCCAAGATCCCCGAATGGACCGCCATGCAGGGCGAGGCGCATGGCTGGGTGCCCGGCGCCTACGGCACCGCCGGCTCCATGGCGCCCTGGCAGCAGGACTACTTCGCCTCCACCACCATCGCCGCCGCCAGCCGCGGCAACGCGGACGCGCTCACCTTCCTCAAGTGGCAGTCGAACTTCCTGGTCGGCCGCTTCATGCAGGAGGAGAACGGCTTCAACACCAATGACGGCGCCGCCTACAACCTCGCCATCAGCCCCACCACCAGCAGCATCCCCTACACCACCTGGGCCAAGATCGGCGCCCAGACGGTGGCGCGCGGGCAGAGCAACGGCGATGGCTGGCCGGCCGGCGAATACGCGCGCCTCGCCGGCGCCACCCTGGCGGGCATCCACCTGCTCACCGGCTCCACCGAGGCGCTCGACGCCTACAAGATGATGGTGCTGAACTCCGCCAACGGCATGAACGAGGCGACCTACGCCCAGAACCCGCAATACGCCGTCACCATCCCCGGCCTGTACAGCGGCGTCATCTCCGGCACCGCGGGCGACGACGTGGTCGAGCCCCGCAGCGGCGGCCCCACCCTGAGGATCGACCTGGGCGACGGCTTCGACACCATGACGCTGGGCACGGGCAACAACGCCGGCGAGGTGCGCAACACCGAGATCCTCCTCGGCAAGGCGGGCGCGGACGCCATCACCCTGACCGCCGCCGCCGGCGGCAGCTTCGTGGACCTGGGCGCGGGCGCCGACACGCTGACCCTGGCCGGCGGCCGCGTCACCGTCACCAACGTCGAGCGGATCGTGGGCGGGGCCGGTGCCGACGACGTGATCCTGATGGACCGCCTCGCCGCCGGCGCGCAGCTGGACCTGGGCGGCGGGGCCGATGCCGTGCGCCTGGCCAATGGCGGCAACGTGGCCCTGCTGCGCAACGTCGAGACGGTGACGGGCGGCGACGGGGCCGACGACATCTCCATGGCGCCCAGCCTGGGCGGGCTGGTGGGCGCGGTGGTGGACCTGGGCGCGGGCGCCGACACGCTGCGCCTGGCCAGCTCCTCCTCCAACAGCCTTTCCGTGAGCAACGTCGAGACCCTCATCGGCAACAACGGCGCCGACGAGGTGACGCTGCTCACCGCCGCCGCCGGCGCCAGCGTGGACCTGGCCGGGGGCGCCGACACGCTGCGCCTGGCCGACGGCGCCAACACCCTCACCGTCCGCAACGTGGAGGTGCTGGTCGGCGGCGCGGGGGCGGACGACGTCACCGGCGCCACCGTCGGCGCCAATGCGCGCTTCGACCTGGGCGCGGGGGTGGACGTGCTGCGCCTGGCCGTCGCTTCCGGCCTGCTGCCGGTGCAGGTGGCCAACACCGAGACCATCCTCGGCGCCGGGGCGACCGAGGCGCTGACCCTGCTGACCGCGGCCGACGGCGCCCTGGTGGACCTCGCCGGCGGGACGGACAGCATCCGCCTGGCGGATGGGGCCAACCGCATCACGCTGCGCAACATCGAGACGGTGACCGGCGGCGCGGGGGCGGACGACGTCACCCTGGGCACGACCATGGTGGGCGGCACGGTGGACCTGGCCGGCGGCGCGGACGCGCTGCGCCTGGCCGGCGGCCTCAACCGCCTCACGGTCCGCAACGTCGAGACGCTGCTGGGCGGCGCCGACGCCGACGACGTGACGGTCGCCACGGCGATGGCGGGCGGCACGATGGACCTCGGCGCGGGCAACGACATCCTGCGCCTGGCCAACACTCCCAACGCCGTGACGATCCACGGCGTGGAGACGCTGGCGGGCAGCGGCGGCGTGGACGACATCACCCTGGGCCACGCCGTGTCCGGCTTCACCGCCGACCTGTCCTCCGGGCTCGACATCATGCGCCTGGCGGCGGGGACCAACACCCTGACGCTGACCAACGCCGACACCATCATCGGCAACTCGGGCGACGACCGCATCGCCATCCTGGGCAACACCACGGCGACGATCCAAGGCGGCGGCGGGACGGACACGGTGACGCTCTCGGCCGGCACTCGCGTCGTCCTGTCGGACGTGGAGGTCTTCACCGGCAGCGGCGCGGCGGACGACGTCACCGTCGCCTCCGCCGCCTCGGGTGCCACGCTCGACCTCGGCCTGGGGGCGGACCGGCTGACGCTGGCCACCACGGCCGCCGTCTCCGTCACCGTCTCGGGTGCCGAGACCATCACCGGCGGCGCGGCGGCGGAGCAGGTGACGCTGCGCACCGCCCTCGCCGGCGGCACCCAGGTGGATTTGGGCGCGGGCGCGGACCGGCTGCAGCTGGCCAACGCGGCCAACGTGACGCTGCTGCGCAACGTCGAGACGGTGCTGGGCGGCACGGCGGCGGACGACGTGACGCTCGCCACCTCCGCGGTGGCCGGGCACGCGGTGGACCTGGGCGCGGGCGCCGACACGCTGCGCCTCACCGGGGCCACGGCGAACGTGCTCTCGGTCTCCAACGTCGAGACGCTGCTGATCAGCGGCATGTCGGCGGACGCCATCACCTACGCCACCGCCCTGGCGGGCGGCAGCGCGGACCTGGGCGGGGGCGCCGACGTGCTGCGCCTGGCGAACGGGGCCAACACGCTGACGGTCCGCGGCGTCGAGACGCTGTTCGGCGGCGGGGCCAACGACGACGTGACGGTCGCCGCCGCCTCCTCGGGCGCGGTGTTCGACATGGGCGCGGGCACGGACGTGCTGCGCCTGGCGAACGGGGGCTACCTGTCCGTCTCCGTCGCCAATGCCGAGGCGGTCTTCGGCGGCGCCTCCGACGAGCTGGTGACCATGACCACGGCCCTGTCGGGCGCGGCGGTGGACCTGGGCGGCGGCAATGACCGGCTGGTGCTGGCCAACGCCGCCAACACGGCGATCCTGCGCAACGTGGAGACGGTGACCGGCGGCACGGCGGCCGACGACATTACCCTCGCCGCGGCGCTGGCCAACGGCCAGGTGGACCTCGGCGCGGGGGCCGACATCCTGCGCATGTCCAGCGGGCCCAACAGCCTGACGCTGCGCAACGTGGAGACGGTGTTCGGCGGGGCTGCGGCCGACACCATCACCTTCGCCACCACGCTGGCCGGCGGCCGGGTGGACCTGGGCGGCGGGGCCGACCGGGTCCAGCTCGCCAACGGGGCGAACGGCGTCACCCTGCTCAACGTCGAGGTGGTGATGGGCAATGGCGGGACGGACGACGTGACGCTGGGCACCGCCGCCGCCGGCACCACGCTGGACCTGGGCGGGGGCGCGGACATCCTGCGGCTGGGCAACTTCGCCAACACGCTGTCGGTGGCCAATGCCGAGACGGTCATCGGCGGCGCGCTGGACGACCGGATCACCGTCACGGGCGGCTTCGGCGCGCGCGTCGAGGGTGGGCTGGGCAACGACGTGCTGGTCGGCGGCGGCGGCGGCGACCGGCTGCTGGGCGGCGCGGGCCGCGACACCATGACGGGCGGCACGGGGGGCGACCACTTCGCCTTCCGCTCGGCGGCGGATTCCTCCGCCGGGACGCCGGACCTCATCACCGACTTCAACTCGGTGCTGGGCGACCGCATCGCCTTCGAGGGGATGGGGAGCGGCGCGGGCTTCGCCTATCGCGGCGCGGGTGCCTTCACGAAGGGAAGCGTCGCGCAGGCCCGCTTCACCGACAGCACCGACCGGCTGGAAGTGGACTTCAACGGCGACGCGGTGGCCGACCTGGCGGTGACGCTGCAAGGCGTGTCCATCAGCAACCTCTCCTCCGCCAGCTTCCTCTGGGGGTGAGAATCGCGACGCCCCGGGCCGTTGCCGGCCCGGGGCGCCAACCGCCCGCCCTGGGGGTGCAGTGTCAGGCGCGGCCGGGCATGGCGTTGCGGCGGCGCAGCGCGGCGCCGAGGCCGAGCAGGCCGACGCCCATCAGCGCCAGCGAGGCCGGCGTCGGCACCGAGACGAAGCTGGACGAGAAGGTGGTGCTGGCGAGGTTGATCATCTGGGTGGTGAGGGCGAAGACCGCCCGCGTGTCCTCGAAGCCGGCCAGCCGGAAGATGCCGGTGCCGACGATGGAGATGCCGCCGCCATTGGTGCCCGGCAGGAAGCTGACCACCGGACCCGAATCCACGATGAACTGCAGGGTCTGGCCGTTCTGGGTCAGGCTCCACCACAGGCCCGCGGTCGGCGCGGCGGGGTTGTAGCTGATCGGGTTGGCGTTGCGGACCACGCAGTCGTCGCAGGTGTCGAACAGGGCGGCGATGGGGCCGTTCAGGGCGCCCACGTCGCTGCGGCCCAGCGGGCTGTCCGGGGTGCCCAGGCCGAAGGTGATGGTCTGCGCCACCCGGTTCACCCGCACCGGGCCGTCGAGGGAAATGTCCCCGCCGATCATCGCCGCCACCGCGGCAGCCGGCATGCCCAACCCGAGGAGCAGCACCAGGAACATGGTCCGGATCGTCGTCATCACTCTCTCCTAGAGGTCAGAGCCGTATGGTATGACCCGTCATGCAAGCACCGTGCCAGTGAGGCGGATCAAGGGTTTGCATGCAATTCCTGGAACATTGATCCATGGCATGTAAAATTTCCTGACGCCTCCGCCGCTTGTCCCGCCGCGCCGTCCTTGGCATCGAGGCCACGCCCATGCCCGCCCCCCGCTGCCTGCTCGTCGCCCAGACCTTTCCGCCCCTCCTGGGCGGCTCGGCCGGGGTGCATGCGGCGCTGGCCCGCCACGCCGGCGGGGCCGTCGCCGTGCTGGCCGCGCGCCGCGACCACCGGACGGGGGAGGAATACCCCGGCTGGAGGGCGGCGGATGCG